>PYEQ01000746.1 GCA_003017785.1 filamentous cyanobacterium CCP5
GCTTATCTCCTTTTCCCATCACCCTCCCCGCCGGGAACCGGCTTTGAGGCCGTACTTGAGAAAGTAGCCGAGCAGCACGAACAGGGCGATCGCGATGCTTCCTAAGCCTATCCAGCTAGGCAGCCAGAAACTAACGTCGAGGTGATAGCGCTGCCCTGGCCTTAGCTGCCAGCGATCGCCCTCCGGCTGCATTGAGTCGGGAGCCACCTGAAACCCCCAGGGCACCTGGAGCCGAAAGAAAACCTCTAGCCAGTCATTGGAGAACTGGGCTGGAGCATCGGCCTGATCGGGGAGGTCCGCCAAATTGAGGTCGTAGACCAGATGGTTGTGAACTGCCAGCAGCCGGTTGGTCTGAGCTAAGGAAAAGTGCGATCGCACCCGCCCCAGTCCTGGTATCTCTACCGCTGAAAAGATCTGCTGGAAGTCGTTATTTAGCTCGGCGCTATCTTCGAAGGGCAGGATGAGGGTGGTAGTTTCTCCCTGATGCCGTACCTGCCCACCGAGATGGCGGACCCGAACACTGAGATTGTCTAGCCAACCTTCCAGGGCAGGGGCTGCTAGAGCAGCTGCTCGAGGGCTGACCCGAATCTGCTGGACCAGCTGACCGTGATCGGCATGGTCAAACTGCAGGCCCAGGTCGTAGCGCAAACAGCCCGTCGAGACGAACCCGACGACCAGTATCAGCAGAATCCGGCTGGTCCAGCTGAACCATCGGGGGTAAGGCATAGGAGATGCAGCAAATTCCAACGGCGCTAGATGGATTCTATCTGGAGATGGAGAGATAGGTTTGAAAGGCTGCACTTCTAGCAACAGCGGCCGGATGGTGGCCTGACCTTGGGAGCCAAGGGGGTTAGTCGACGTACTGCACCACGTCTTCGGTTTCGTAACGTACCTTTGCCATGTCGGCGTATTTATCAGCCGCTGATCGATAGCCCGCCGCACAGAGCACCACCGCCGAGTAACCCTGGTCGGTCAGCCCGAGCAGCTCATTAACCTGATCGGGGTCAAATCCCTCCATGGGGCAGGTATCAACCCCTAACATGGCAGCACTATACAGGAAAAACCCTAAGGCAATGTAGACCTGCCGGGTTGACCAGGCATCGGGGTCGAGGGGATAGGGAGGCTCCTTTAAAAAGCCTTTGATCATAGTTTCTAAGCCCTCTAGGTTTTTCCGATCCGTATCTCGAACCTCAGCCATGTGATTGACATAGGGATCCACGTCGCGGGGGCCAACGCTAGTTTTAATTGTCAGCACTACCAGGTGAGAAGCCTCGGTCACCTGGGACTGGTCCCAAGCCGCTGCCCGTAGCCGCTGGCGCAGTTGAGAATTGCGCACAACCACAAACTTCCAGGGCTGCAGCCCAAAAGATGAGGGCGCCAGTCGGAGGCTCTGCTCTAGGGACTGCCAGGTTTGATTGGGAATGGCTTTGTCGGGGTCGAATTTTTTCGTGGCATAGCGCCAGTAAAGCGCCTCCAGGATCTGGTCAGCGGCTAGGGAAGGAGTACCCATGGAGCTTAGAAGAAATAAAATGCTTCCGGAAGATAACAGATTTGGCTCCGCTAAAAAATCTTTCGATAGTCTGATTGCTGCGATCGCCAGCGGACTCAGCAGGGACAGGCAGGCTCAACCCCTTCCTGAGAATCAGGCTGAGATGGGGAAGGGAGAATATAGAAACAATCAGCGGGGCAAAGACTCGAAGGGGAACCGCTAGTACCGATATATTGATTAACAGGTTCTCCCCGGTGGGATAGCCTCTGTCCTTCGCTGCGATCGCCTGTGTCTCCTCCCCAGCTACGCCCTTACCAGATAGAGCTGATCAACGACCTCTACCGCAAGCTCAACGAAGGCCACAAGAAGGTGGCGATCGTCGCCGGTACCGGAGCGGGCAAGACCGTGATTAGCGGTCAGATTTGTGCCCATGCGGAAGCAGCGGGCAAGCGGCTGATGTTTTTGGTTCATCTGGACGTGCTGGTGGGCCAAACCTACGACAAAATGAAGTCCTTCGGCCTCCATTGCGGCTTTATCAAGGCGGGCTGGGAAGAAAACCGCGAAGCCCCCATCCAAATCGCCAGTATCCAGACCATGTCCAAACGCCGCTGGTGGAAAAAATGGCCCCCGGACGTGGTGTTCTACGACGAGGGGCACATCACTCTGTTCAGCCAGGTGGGCAAGTCGGTGCTGAAGACTTTCCCAAATGCGGTGCATCTGGTGATGACCGCCACCCCAGAGCGGCTGGGCAAAGAGCAATTGGGCGACTACATGGATACCATGGTAGCATCGCCTGTGCCTAGCGACCTGCAGCAGCGGGGCTTTTTGGCCCCCATGAAGTACTACAGCATGCCCGCTGACGGGGTGGCCAACCTGAAAGAGGTTAAGACTGTGCGGGGCGACTACGACGAAGCCGGGCTGAAGAATGCCTGCGATCGCCCTGAGCTAATCGAAAAAATTGTCTCTGAATGGCAG
>PYEQ01000747.1 GCA_003017785.1 filamentous cyanobacterium CCP5
GGGGTTGCTGGTTTCAAACCCCCCCCGGGTGGCGACCAGATCCCCCTGCCAGCGACCTTCGCCAATCGCCTGCGGCGGGGAGATGTGTTGAGGAATCAAGACCGCCGACACCTGACCGTCGAAGACGCCATCGGGCATCACCTCGGTCGCCAGGGTTTGCAAAAAGGCATCGCGGAAGTCAGGGGCCAGCAGAAACGAAGCTTCCCAGGCGGCTTTAGACACCCGATTGCGCCCCGCGACCTGAACCCCTTCAGCGACGGCTTTTTCGCCCTCCCCCGGCAGCTTGCCCCAGGTGAACGTCATCACCGCCCAGGTCGAGACCACCTGGCGGATCACCTCCGGTTCCCGGTGCCGGTAGTTGGCAGGACGCACAGAAAAGGTACGACCATCGACCTGTTGCACTAGAGTGGGCGGTTTCTGGTTGGCCAGCCGTGATACCGAGACCGCCAGCCACAGTAGAGACAACGCGAAGACCAGCACACCAACTGACAGCCCCGCAAAAGCCAGGGGCAGGATATCGCTGGAATGGATGCGGGGCCGTTTCACCTTACGGCTGAGTTCAAGCAGTTCCATGACTTACCTCGGAATGGGAATGGCAGAGGTGCCGACCGCGATCAGTCGCGTCACCCCACCGGAGACACCACGAAAGACTGCCATCCCGGCCCCTCCGGCAATGGCCAGAGCTAGAACAGGAGCCAGGATGCTGATCAGTAACAGAAAGCCAAAGTCGCTGGAGGTCTGAGCGTTGGCTGCGACCACGACCGTTGCGGCCAGACCGACGATGACGTTGTAGGAAAACTTGGCCATGCCCAGGCTGAAGAAGCCCACCAGCCATGACCACAGCGGGCGACCCTGGAGCGGCACAACGGAACCGGCGACCGCAATCGGGCCAATCAACCCGGTCAGCAGCATGGCCATTTCGATCAAGTTGGCAAAAGCCCACTGCCAACCCTTAAGGAACTGCTCTGCCAGGGCTTGGCTACTGGTTTGCAACACAGTGCCCACCAGAATGTCAGCCAGGGGATTGCCCCCAACAGGTGCTTCGCCAGACTGGTAAACCTGCTCAACCTGCTGGCTGATCTGCTGCACTCGACTCCAGAGCCGTTGCAGTCCCGCACTCCAGAAGCCTCGGGAACGGTATTCCTGCTCCAGCCGCTGCTGGGCACGTTCCCCGGCACGAACAAAACAGTCCACCTGAGCCTGACCAGTTTGGGCATCGCAGGCAGCATACTCTTGTTGGATGACAGCCTTAGCCTGCTGAGACAGGATGACATCGTTGAGGGCTTCGAGGATCGACACCTCGCCCCCCTGCACCTGAAGTACTGTCTGGGTTTGAGCATTGATCAGGTTGCGAATGCCGAGGGTGGCGGAGCCCAGCAAAGCACCGTTGTTGAACAGCAGTACAGCAATGGTTAGCACCCAGAGCACGTTGGGCAAAGCTGGAAAGATGCCCCGCTCGATAGCTTCTTTCACCCAGCCCACGGCAAAGAACAGGAATGCCCCGACAAGAATGATGGAGGCGAACTGGTTGATGCCCAGATACAGCCCGCTTGAGGAAGCGAAGATGTCTTCCCAGCGGGCATCCCAGGCCTGCTGCACCGCCTCTAGCTGCTGCACGCTGTCGTCGATGATGCCGACCCCGCCTGTGACCTGGGCGGGGACAAAAAACCATGATGGTAGGAGAGCGTTGAGCATGGCTCATTAGTTTCCAGAAGAACTGGTGCCCAGGGCACCAGGGATGTAGATCGGAGCCTGGGCGGAGCCGGAGATGGAAATTTGGCGTTCCACCCGTTCGCGCCGGTTGGTTTCGTCAATGCCTTCGCTGGTATTGGCGGCAAGCTGAGTCAGCATCCCCTGGAGCTGATGAAGCTGCGTCAGCGTCGTGTTGTTTTCAGCCGTCAGCTGGGTTTGCTCATGCAGCAGGGCCGCAACGGACGCCTGAATTTGAGCATTTTGCTTCATCACGTCCTGGGTGACGTTCATGCTCTGGGCCGCTTCGGCCATGGACTGCGCTTGCTGGGTGCGGGCCTGACTACTTTCTAAAAGAGTCGTAGTTTGTTCAGCTTGATTGGATAATCGAGCTTGGCCCCGATCGCCTAGCCAGGGCGAGGCCATGGAGCGGGCCACCTCCTGGTCATAGCGGTTGGCCAGCTCGCGCTGTTGAGTGGTGGGGTCAGTACCGAGGATGCTTTGAATCGGTACCACCTCGTCCATTCGTACTTGGGTCGGGTCGGGCAGGTTACTACCTAAGGCCGTCTTCAGCGCTTCCCACTGGTCGCCCAAGACATTCTGAAGTGTCTCTTCAGCTAAGGCCGTCGTCTCTTCGATTTGGGCCAGGATGTCTTCTAAAGGATTGGACAGGTTTTCTATTGTCCAGTCTTGCCACTGCTGGCCCCAGCCACCGGGCTGGAGAGAAGCACGAGCGGTGCTGACGCCGAGGAGGCCCAGACTGAGGC
>PYEQ01000748.1 GCA_003017785.1 filamentous cyanobacterium CCP5
CGGTGTACCAGGCCGGCACCCTGTCGGGCAACCCCCTAGCCATGACGGCAGGCATCAAAACCCTGGAGCTGCTCCAGCGCCCTGGCACCTACGACGAGCTAGAGCGATTGACCGCTAAGCTTACCGATGGCCTGCTCCAGGCGGCAAGGGATGCAGGCCACGAGGTCTGCGGTGGCCACATCAGCGCTATGTTTGGCATGTTCTTCCACCCCGGCCCCATCACCAAGTTTGAAGACGCCAAGGGGTCTGACCTGGAGAAATTCAGCCGCTTCCACCGGGGCATGCTGGAGCGCGGCGTGTACCTGGCTCCGTCGCAGTATGAGGCGGGCTTTACGTCGCTAGCCCATACTGACGCGGATATTGAGGCGACGATCGCCGCCGCCCGCGACGTGCTAGCCACGCTGTAAGTTAGCCTCGCGCCCAACCTCAAAGCGCCCGAGTTCTTGAAGAACTCGGGCGTTTGCTGTACCTAATCATCGAAAAATGTCAGCCATGGGTGTGCTGAACTCGGGCAGCAGCGGTGAGGTGAGAGTATCGCTAACCAAAAGGGTACCGACAAGCTGAAGACGAGCATCATTGCGGCGGTGGATCTCTAGGGTTTTGAGCTGCCAGTTGACGATCCAATATTCCTGCACACCGTAGCGCGAGTAGAGCTTGGGCTTAACCTCTTTATCGCGCTGCTCGTTGAGGTCGCCAGGGGAGAGTACTTCGACAATGAGTTCCGGGGCAACGATCAGGTGCCCAGCTTCGTCGACGCCGCTGGCCAAGCGCTCCCGGCTTACCCACACTACGTCGGGGATGGCGGCATCGGTGGGAGAGAAAACGACTCCGGGAGCTTGAAAAGCTTCACCCAAGCCTGTTTCCCGTGACCAAACCTCTAGGGCAATATGAATGTTGCCAGCACTGCCCTGGTGGCGAATGTGAGGAGCACGGGTCACGTAGAGTTCTCCGTCAATAATTTCGTAGCGCTTCCAGCCGCCGTCGTCGGGCATGGCGGCAAGGTCGCGGATGGTCCAGGGCTGAGAGTTGGCAACCATGGCGGGTAGGAGTTGGTGTGCCTCTAGTGTAGTCGGTCTGCCAGTCAGGACTGTTGAGGGGGGCCTAACGGGAAAGGGCGATAAGTCTGAGAATCTTGTCCTAAAGCAAAAACCCGGCTTCTTGGAGAAGCCGGGTTTTTGTTGCAGTTAGCTAAAGACTACGACATGGCCTGGATGATGTAGTCGAAGTAGGGGACTGCTTCGGCGGCGTCTTCGTCAGACAGCAGGTTTAGCGAGGCGTCTTTAAGGCAGCGGATGGCTTCAGCCATACCGGGCACGGGCACATCGAGGGCGTTGTACATTTCGCGGACGCCTACGATACCGATGGCTTCAATGGGAGTTTGATCACCAGCCAGCACGCCGTAGGTAACCAGGCGCAGGTACCAGCCGTAGTCGCGAATGCAGAGGGCGCGCTGCTTCTGGCCGTAGGCATTGCCGCCGGGGGCAATAAAGTCGGGCCGTCGCCGCCATAGCTCTCTGCTGGCCTGGTCAACAATTTTCTTTTCGTTCTCAGATAGGGTTGCGGCAATGCGGGTGCGCTGCTCGCCGGTTTTCAAAAAGTCTTCAATCGCCTTGAGCTCGCCGGTGGTTGGGTAGCGCAGCTCGTCGTCGGCATTCAAAATAACTTGGCTAACAACAGACATAGTTAAAAATGACGGGGATGACCTTTTCATTGCTAGTTTAGCGACTTGGGGGCCGCTAGGGAAAGTTAAGTTCTCATTTAGTTGAGGATGCCTGAGACGATCCAGGGCTGTTCGCCGAGGTAGAAATCTGGCGAAAATGCCTGTTTTAGAGGGCATTCATTGCATTTGATCAATATTTCGCCGCTGAGAAACCCAGGCAACTGTGTAACGTTTTCGCAATACTTGAGCTATTTAGAGCAGGTCGGCGCGAGGGCGAAAGCGCTCGGTTTGGCGCAGTTCTTCGTAGAGGGCTTTTTCGCGATCGCTCAGCCCGGTCGGCACTACGACCTCTAGCTCCACAATTTGATCGCCGCGCCGCTCCTGCCCCGCCAGATACCCTCGCCCCGGCAGCTGAATGACTTGCCCAGTCTGCGCTCCCTGGGGCAGGGTAGTGCGTACGGGGCCATCGAGAGTGGGGATATCGATGGTGCTGCCCAAGGCGGCCTCGCTGGGGGTAACGGGGACCCGGCAGTAAACGTCGTTGCCGCGCAGGCTGTAGAAGGGGTGGGGGTCTACCTGAATGCGTAGGTAGAGGTTGCCGCCACCAATGCCCTGGCCCCGCAGGCGAATGCGCTGGCCTGTAACCATACCAGCGGGCATGTTGACTTCAAGCGATCGCCCGTCTTCCAGGCGAATGCGCTCGCGCCCACCCCGAAAGGCTTTCTCTAGGGGAATCGTGAGGTCAGCTTCGGCATCGCGACGGCCTGAGGCGGTCTGGTGGAACGAGGTGTTGTCG
>PYEQ01000749.1 GCA_003017785.1 filamentous cyanobacterium CCP5
GGCCCGTCGGTGCCATCGCCGCCGCCGAGATCGACCAGATAGTTAAAGGCGCTGTAGGGACGGTTGCGCTCAGTTGCCATAGTTAGTTCTCCTTAAAAAGGGGTGAGGCAGAAGGCAGAAGGCAGAAGGCAGAAGGCAGAAGGCAGAACAAACTCAAAACTCAAAACTCCACAACCCCCAACGTCTCATCGCCGATCCGCCGTCCACTGGCCAATCCGGAAGATCACGAACTCCGCCGGATACAGCGGTGACACGCCGATCAGGCAGATCATCCGGCCGTTGTCGATGTCGTTTTGGGTCATGGTGCTGCGATCGCACCTGACAAAGAAGGCTTCTTCTAAAGCGGCTCCGGCCAGTCGCCCTTCCCGCCATTCAGTTTCTAAGAAGCCTTCTACGGAACGGCGGACGTTGGCCCACAGCCGTTCGCCGTTGGGTTCGAATACCGCCCACTGGGTGGCGCGATCGATGGAGGCTTCTAAATACACGAAGTAGCGACGAATGTTCAGGTACTTCCACTCCGGGTCGGAGCTGATGGTGCGGGCCCCCCAGACCCGAATGCCCCGCCCCTCAAAAAAGCGGATGCAGTTGATGCCCAGGGGATTCAGCACATCCTGCTGGCCTTTGTTGATCAGGGTTTCCAAACCGATCGCCCCCCGCACTACTTCGTTGGCCGGGGCCTTGTGGACGCCAATCTGAATGTCGTTGCGGGCATAGATGCCGGTCATAAATCCACTGGGGGGCAGGCTGATCACCCGCTCACTCACCGGATCGTTGATTCGCACCCAGGGGTAGTAAAAGGCAGCGTAGGTGGTGTCCAGCAGGGCCCGGTATTCTCGCACCCCGGAAAGGGACTGATTATCGGGGCTATCCAGGGCCGCCACCCGATAGCGCATGGTTTCGCAGTGAATAATGATTTCCTGGCTGATGGCCAGAATGTCGTCCCGGCGGGTGTCCCAGCTGTGGGAGTAGCCAGGGGCAGCGACGATGGAGATTTCTTCCAGGTCTTCGAGAGCACGCAATCCGCTCTTGACGGGGCTGCTGTCGTCTCCGAAGCCCCGGTAGAAAATCGGCTCGGGTTCGTTGCCATCGCTGCCACCCGCCAGCCGAAAGGTGCTGAGCCGGATGCGCCCGCCCGCCGCAATCAGGGCTGTCCAGTCGCTGAGGCCGGTGAGGTTGGCCGCCAGCCGTGCGGCTCGCACCGTGGCTCCGCTGCGGGTCTGGAGAATTACCGGGGTTTCTAACCGCTGGAGGTTGTTGGTAATCACCTCGGCAAACACCTGGGTGGCACTGTCCCGCACTCGGTTGGGCAGCGCCGAAATCGTCAGCCCGTCCCATAGTTGGGGCTGGGCAAACTTGCCGGGCATCTGCACCTCCACCGTCAGGGTCAGGGGTAAGATCTGGTCGCTGGCAGGATTAAGGCTGTCAAGGACGATCGCGGCCCCAGATTCAGGCTCAAAGCTCCATTCCCCCACCTCCGAGCGGCTGGCGCTGTGGATGGTGGCCGTCCCGCCCCGCACAATCACCACCAGGTCACCGCTGCGTAGTTGAGAAACCGTAGGCACGCCGCCTCGCAGGCTGAGGCCATTTGCCCCCAGCCGTCCGGTGACAAAAATCGTTAAATTTCCCGCTGCACCGGGGAAGCGGGCCAGCCAGTCCACGGTGGCATTGGCATCGGCCACCCGCGACTCCAGGGTAATCACGTTGGCAGCCGCCGTAATCTCGCTGGCAGCGTCGCCGGGGTCGTTGACGGCGGCATCGGTGACGGCTGTAACTCCGTCAATCAGGACTTGAATCGGGCCAGCCGCCGCCGTCAGCGGATCCGTCATGGTTGGATCGGTAGCGGCAGCCAGCTCCGTCTCCAGGGTGTCCCCTAGGGCCTCCAGCCCATCGGCGGCGGTGGTGACGGCGGCGACAGCGGTGGTGACATCCCCCTGGGCGGTGGTCAGGGCCGCCGTGTCTACCGCGCGATCGGGTAGAGTAGCGGCTTCACCGCTGGTGACTCCAGCGGCATAGGCACCGCTGACGTCAGTTTGGGCCGTATCCGCCGCCGCTAGAGCGGCATTGGCCGCCTGGAGGCGATCGTCCGCCTGGTTGATGGTGGTCTGCCAGGTGCCCAGGTTAGTGGTGGTGTCGGTGGCCTCACTCCCCGTCAGGGTGGCAATGAAGGTGTTCAGCTGAGCCCCAATGTCCCCGGTTGGGTCCGTGTAGCCATAGTCGAGCACCGGATCGGGGGTGGTATCGAGATCGGCAAGCACTGCCGCTACGGCCTGCTGCAGCACGGCGATCGCCGCGTCCCTGGCCTGTTCTAGGGCCACAATGCCATCGGTGAGGGCAGTCCTGACGGTGGCGATCGCGTCTGTCGTGGCCGCCGATGCGGTGGTCAGTTCTGCCACCGGAGCCGGTACCGGAGCACTGGCGATGCCCAGGCGAATCCGTTCTGCGGCGGGGGTTTCTC
>PYEQ01000750.1 GCA_003017785.1 filamentous cyanobacterium CCP5
GGGGTAAGCTGTTTGGCGTAAATGGAATTTCACCTCTGCCCCTAGCGGTCGCTGGGGGCATTTTGTTGGTTGTTGCCGTCGCAGCCCCACCCTCACAACCCATCAAATGGGCTTTGGGCGGTGGGGCAATGGCAGAGGGCCTATTGCGATCATCCTGTCCCCGAAAATCACTAAAACGCTTAGTAGGTGGAGTTTAGGGGCATTTCATCCCGCCAGGGCTGGCGTAATGTCTGTACGGTTCGGAAGCGTAGCCCTCTTAGGGCGTAGCTCCCCCCATCGCTAGGGCTACTGCGCCATTCAACGCTCGGTGTCGCCTCATGACGTCCCATGTCGCCCAGGGAGGCAGAGGCAGAGAGCCCTGGCGGGGAAAAGCGGTAAGTGGCGGTTAAGTGGCGGTAACTGGCGTCAAAACGACCCAAAAAACACACACCACGGGGCAGCGGTGCCTATAGGGCTCGGTGTTGGTGCCTCTAGGCTCTCACCGCTGTTAGAGCGATGGTGCCCTGCATGGAAGGTGCGATCGCAGTCGTTATACTGACTCGGAGTGGATGCTGCTATTAAACGAAACCGATGGATTTCCACGACGCCTTTAAGGAAACATTGAGCCGATTCGATCTCGATGTTGTTGATTTAGCCAGTGCCACTGGTTTGTCTGTTATGCGGATAGGGCAGTTCAAGAATGGCCAAAATATAAGGATAGATAACCTGCAAAGATTATTGGAAGCAATGCCCCCAGAAGCCAAGAAGTTTATGCTCTTACTTGTCGCCGAAGGATAGAGCCATCCTTCCACAGTGCCCCCCGGTGAGACCGGGTTGTCTGGGGCAGCACCGAGGGATAATTTTGGATAGGTCGCCAATGCTGCACCCCTCGTCGGTGCGATCAGCTATGGGCTGAGGGCAGAGAATGGGCACCGGCTAGTTGCGCCGGGAGGCAACTATTCAAACTTTGCTTGGGAGAACCGGAACTACTGACGGTGGGCTATGAGATCGAGTAGGCGCTCCAGACGCGAAGGGCTCCTGATTTAGACGCCACTCTGGCCACCTTTACCGATCTTGACTAAAAGAATAGCCTGCCGCCAATAGTGCGGTAGCGGCGGCGGGGTTGAGGGGGCGAGATAGCAACCAGCCTTGACCGAGTTCACAGCCGAGGAGCTTTAACCACTCCAACTGCTGCTCGGTTTCTATGCCCTCAGCGATCGCCCCGATCTGCAGCTGATCGCTCAGCCCCACAATCGCCTGCACAATTTTGTAGTTTTTATTGCCGGGCTGCATATTGCTAACAAAGGAGCGGTCAATTTTTAGGTAATCAACCGGCAGGTTGTAGAGGTAGCTCAGCGACGAGTAGCCCGTGCCAAAGTCATCAATGCTAATGCGAAAGCCCATGGCGCGTAGCTGGTGCAGCAAATCAGTGGTGGTTTCTATATTTTGAACCAGCATGCTCTCAGTAATTTCTAGAGCCAAAGCCGTAGCGGGCAGTTGAGTTTGGCTGAGAACCTGCTGAATGGTATCAATCAGGTCGGCTTGCAATAAATCTGAGCCTGAGAGATTGATACTGATCTTCAGATCATCGGCATGGGGAAACTGTTGTCGCCATGTAGCCATTTGTTCACAGGCGGCCTGCAGCATCCAGCGGCTAATGGGCACAATTAGCCCGGTTTCCTCCGCGACGGGAATAAAATCATCTGGGGAGATAAACCCTCGGAGGGGGTGTTGCCAGCGAATTAAGGCTTCAAACCCTGTCAGTTTGCGGGTATTGAGGTCGATGACGGGCTGGTAGTACGCAATAAATTCTTGCTGGATGATCGCGAGCTGCAGATCATGTTCCAAAGTCAGGCGTTTGACCGCCTGGGTATGCATCTCGGCGTCAAAGATTTCGTACTTGGCTCGTCCTTTAGCCTTGGCACGATACATGGCAATATCGGCATCTCGCAACAGATCAGAGACTTCGGTATGGTCTACGGTGCTCCAAACAATGCCGATGCTGGTGCTCATAAAGAAAGTATGACCCTCAATGGTGATGGTTCCTTCAAAATCTGCCAAGATGCGTTTCGCGATCTGCACGACGGCCTGAATATCTGGGACATGCTCTACCAAAATGACAAATTCGTCTCCTCCCAGGCGCGCCACAATATCCGTTGGGCGTGCGATGGCCTGCAGTTTACGGGCAACGGTGATTAGCAGTTGATCGCCGACCAGGTGCCCTAGGCTATCGTTCACGACTTTGAACTGGTCAAGGTCGAGAAATAAAACGGCAAAATGATACGTGGGTGACTGCTGCGCTCTCTGAATGGATTTTTCAAGGCGATCGCTTAACAAGCTGCGGTTGGGCAAATCGGTCAAAGAATCGTGGAGGGCCCTGAAGACTAATTGATCTTCGGCCTGTTTGCGCTTGCTAATATCGAGGACGATCGCGAGAAAAACTGATTGCTCATTGTGTTGGCTCAACTGTAAAT
>PYEQ01000751.1 GCA_003017785.1 filamentous cyanobacterium CCP5
CCTTAGCCGGATCCACAATACCAGCCTCAAACAGGTCCACGAAGCTGTTGTTGGCCGCATCGTAGCCAACGTTAAAGTCCTTAGACTTCACCTGCTCAACAATGACGGCGCCGTTGTAGCCGGCATTTTCAGCGATTCGGCTGAGGGGAGCCGTCAGAGCACGGGTGACGATCTTAGCCCCGAGCAGCTCTTCGCCGCTGAGGTTGCCATCGGCCCACTCCGCCAACTGGGGAGCCAGGTGCGCCAGGGTGGTACCGCCACCAGGAACAATGCCCTCTTCTACAGCTGCCTTGGTGGCATTAATGGCATCTTCCAGGCGGAGCTTGCGGTCTTTCATCTCAGTTTCGGTAGCCGCGCCCACTTTGATCACGGCCACACCACCGGAGAGCTTGGCCAGTCGCTCCTGGAGCTTCTCCTTATCATAGGAGGATTCGGTTTCCTCAATTTGACGGCGGATTTGCTCGCAGCGGGCCTTAACCTCTTTCTCGTTGCCTTCGGCGACGATGGTGGTGTCGTCCTTAGTGATGGTGATCCGACGGGCCTGCCCGAGCATATCCACCTTGGTGCTCTCCAGCTTTAGACCGGTGTCTTCGGAAACCACCTGACCACCGGTGAGTACGGCGATGTCTTCGAGCATGGCCTTGCGGCGATCGCCAAAGCCAGGGGCTTTAACGGCAGCCACGTTTAGCACCCCACGCATGCGGTTCACCACTAGGGTGGCCAGGGCTTCTTTCTCGATGTCTTCGGCGATGATCATCAGGGGCTTGCCGGAACGGGCCACCTGCTCCAGCACTGGCACCAGATCCTGAACCAGAGTGATCTTCTTGTCGGTGATCAGGATGTAGGGCTCCTCCAGCACTGCCTCCATGCGCTCGGTGTCGGTGACGAAGTAAGGAGACAGATAGCCCTTGTCGAAACGCATCCCCTCGGTAATTTCCAACTCGGTAGTCATGGACTTGCCTTCTTCCAGGGAGATCACCCCTTCGCGGCCCACCTTGTCCATGGCCTGGGAAATCATCTGGCCCACCTCTTCGTCATTACCGGCAGAGATGGTACCCACCTGGGCAATGGACTTGGAATCGCTAACTGGGCGAGCCTGCTCGGCGATCTTCTCTACGAGAAAGGCAGTAGCCTTGTCGATGCCGCGCTTCAGGGTGATGGCGTTAGCCCCAGCAGCTACGTTGCGCAGGCCTTCTTTGACCATGGCGTGGCCCAGCACCGTGGCGGTGGTGGTACCATCCCCAGCGGCGTCGTTGGTCTTAGAGGCGGCCTGACGCAGCAGAGAAACGGCGGTATTCTCGATGTGGTCTTCGAGCTCGATTTCTTTAGCGATAGTGACCCCGTCATTGATGATTTGGGGTGCGCCGAATTTTTTCTCGAGGACTACATTCCGGCCCTTGGGTCCGAGGGTCACAGCCACAGCCTCAGCCAGCTTATCAAAGCCCCGCTCTAGGGCGCGGCGGGCATTGTCGCTGTAGGTAATCGTCTTAGCCATTGGATTCAAAGCCTCCCAGCAATGAAAATAGGTGAAATAAAAAAATTACGAACAAGCAAAACAGCCAAACTAACATCTGACCGCGACAAACCCACCGAGTTAAGAGCTCAGGGCCTGTCAGCGGATCTTAAAGATCTAGGCCAGGGTAGCCAGAATGTCAGACTCCCGTAGCAGCACATAGTCGTCGCTGCCCAGCTTGATATCGGTGCCCGCGTACTTGGAATAGAGCACCTGGTCGCCGACCTTGACCTCCATGGCCTGCACGGAGCCGTCGTCGTTGCGCTTGCCGGAACCTACCTGCACCACTTCGCCCACCTGGGGCTTTTCTTTAGCGGTGTCAGGCAGCAAGATGCCGCCAGCGGTTTTTTCCTCGGCCTCGCTGACTTTGACCAGGATGCGATCGCCCAAGGGCTTTACAGTCGAAACACTCAGGGTGACAGCTGCCATAGCTATTCTCCAAATTTGAACAACGTCAATTAGACCAACACAAGTTGACGCAAGTTAGAAACGGGTTGAGTCAGTTCCCTACCCCCAGCCTGAGATTCTCAAAATCCTGGCTGGTTCACGGGGTGGCTAGGAGCCCAAAGCCGCCATCAGCGGTAGCGGTAGCAGGCCTTGGCGAGTTAGCACTCTCATCTCCTAAGTGCTAATTTACTCGGCCCAAATGCCCGTAGACAACAAGCTCCAAAGTGTGGTTTGCCGAACTTGAGGCGGGCAAATCTACACCAGCCCGCTTTAATCAGGCAGTCATTCCCGGACCGGTTCAGGCCCGGGACTCCGGCGGCTGGTTCGTTAAGATTCCCCGAACCCCGGCTGCAATCCGCCTCAGGTCGTCCGCCAGCATCGGCGGCCACACGACCCCCGAGCGTTGGCCCGCATCAAAGTACCGCTGACTTTCATAGGACAAATTAAACAGCGCGTGGATAATCTCTCGATCCAGGGCGGGCTCTTGGTGCA
>PYEQ01000752.1 GCA_003017785.1 filamentous cyanobacterium CCP5
GCTTCCTGCAAATCGTCCTTTGACTTAGCCGACACCCGCACCGAATCCCCTTGGATCGACGCTTGAACCTTCTTGAGGTTATCTCGAATCAACTTGGAAATTTTCTTGCCGGTATCCTGCTCGATCCCTTTCTTGAGCTTAATCTCTTGACGGACCCGGTTCTTGGTGGCGGCTTCAACCTCACCATAGTCGAAAATTTTCAGCGATAGGTTACGCTTAGCAGCCTTTTGATTCAAGACTCCCTTGACCGCATCCAGGCTCATGTCGCTGGCCGTTTCGATAGTGATGTTGTTCTCTCCCAGATCAATCTCAGTCTGGGTATCTTTCAAGTCATAGCGGCTGATGACTTCCCGGCGGGCCTGATCTAAGGCATTAACAAGTTCCTGTCGGTCAAAGTCGCTGACGATGTCGAAGGAATAAGAAGAAGCCATAGGCGGAATCTAGACAACAGTCCGAAGCTGAGGTGACAGCCCTACCTTAAGGCAGAACCACAGCTCAACACAAATAGGGTGAAGATGCCTAAACTGCCGATGGCGTACATCAGCGATCGCAGCAGGGGCACGTCCAAAATATAAAACAACGGGTAGAGGGTACGGGCGATCAGGTAGGCGATCGCGGCTCCCACCGCCCAGATAGAATCGAGGCCAGTAATGTAGGCAGCCAACGCTGCTGGCGCAAACTGAATAAAGGATTCAAACCCGTTTTGATGGGCCCAAGTCGCCCGCTGGGCATAGGCCGGGAGCTGATCGAACATAGCCCGGGGGCAAGACAGGTCGTACCCCACCTGGAGACGACCATAGCCAACCACCAGAAAGGGTAAATAAATCAGCACGACAGCAACGGGCAGGCAAACCAGAAACAGGCCAGGAAATTCAAGATTTAGATCGATATCTGCAAGCATCGCCAACCACAGCTAGGCCAGAATAACCACTGGACAGATCGAGGACCTGCCCCAACTTTCCCTAGTCACTATCCCTAGTCAAAGTAAAACAGCGTCACCAGTTTGCGCTGTTCTTCGGCAGCCTGGCAGGTCCGCAGAAGCGTATGGCTATCGTGAAACGCAAAACAAATTAGCTGCTGGCAGCGAGAGATGATTTCCTGATTGCAAAGGGCGCTCGCCTCCGCCAGGGACAAACTATCGTTGGCTGAGTTTTCCACTAGGTGCATGACTTGGTCCAGCTGATCCCGGGATTCTCGGGATTGGCGAGACAGACTTTGGGGCAAAATCACCGTTAGTAGGTTGGGGTCGGCTTTTAAGACGCCCCGAATGGCGGCGAAGTTGGTACCCGTAGCACCAGAAGTAATAATGCGGTTGCCCCCGAGGGCTAACGCGTAGGTCAGCAGCTCAATCAGTTGCTGATGGGTAATCGGAACGTGACGCGACCCCAAAACAGCCACTCGCTTAGAGCCAGACTGCTGAATAGCCGCCAACTCTTGCAAAAAGACATCGACTTTTGAGGCTTCAATGGGGGAATCGAGGGACTGGCTCAAAGGCTGCACCGCTTCCAGAACAGACGGGCATCATTGTATCAGACCATTGCGGCTGGTGCCGCCTGAAGACCAAAAGGAGCGGTTCAGCACCAGCCCAACCACTAAACCACGGCAAGGCAGCTAGCTAGGAGATGCCGCCAGGGGCTTGAGGTCTAGAATCTGCATCAGCCGCCTTAGATCAAAATGTTCGTTCATCAAGTCCCGGATACAGGCGGCCTTGCTGGGTTCGTGGATTTGCACCTGGCCAAACAGCTCATCGATGGTCTCAACCGTGGTCAAGGTGTCAGAATCAACGGCCAAAATCGGCACTTCGAGATCAATCGCCCGAGCCACAATTTCTGGAGACGGGGGAATATGGCCGGTTAGCACCAGACAGTGGGTTGACGTTTCCAGGGCGGCTAGCTGCAGATCGGTGCGATCGCCCCCGGTCACCACCGCCATGTTGGTCCCCTTGCGGAAATAGCGCAGGGCAGAATTGACGTTCATAGCGCCGATAGTGAGAGTCTCTACCATGAGATCCAGGCGATCTTTGCTACAAAGCACCTCAGCATTAAGGCGGCTGGCAATCTCACGGACGCTAATGCTGCGCATCAGGGGCACCTGAGGCAGAAGCGCCAGCACCGGCATTCCCTGACGCTCCAGAAACGGTTTCAGCTGGGTTTCGATTTGTTCTAACCGACCGGCGGGAATGTCATTGATAATCACCCCGGCTAGCCGCGACCCCAGCCGCTGCTGGGCCCCAATCAGAATGTCAGCCACAGCTAGGGGATGGAATCGGGTCACCAGTAAAATTGGGGCGGAAATCGCATCAGCGATTTGAGGTAAAGAAATGCCAAATAGAGACCCTTCATAGAGATTGCCAGGTCCCTCAATGATTAGCAAATCTTCTTCCTGGGCGTTTCGGTAGGTCTCTAAGGAGGGGGGCGATGGCGGATTGGATTCAAGCTGAGCTGTGATCGTA
>PYEQ01000753.1 GCA_003017785.1 filamentous cyanobacterium CCP5
CTAGAGCCATCAGCCGACGGTATGAGCCTATCGCCCTAGACGCTTACATATTCCAATTTAAAGGGTTTTTACGGAGATCCCTAGTCGATTTTCCTGGCTCAGGGTAGGGATGGCCGAACGCTAGCCACCGCCAACGATGGTGACTATTTCCAGGCGATCGCCTGCCTGCATCAGGGTTGTGGGCCAGTACTGGCGATGGAGAATTTCGCCGTTGTATTCTACGGCCACGAGGCGAGGATTGAGCCCCAGCTGTTCTAGCAGGGAGGGCAAGGGGGTAGCCACCGGGCAGATTTGGGGCTCCCCGTTTACCTGGAGCTGGACAGAGTCGGAGGCGGTGGATTCAACCATGGGCTTCTAAGCGAGTCAGCAGGTGTTTATGACTGAGTTGGGCGGTGAAGTACTGGGCCATCAGGGTCGGTTCTGCGGCATCGATAATGGCCCGGACAACGGCTACTCCCTGGGCTCCGGCATCTAAGACCTGATGCAGGTTGTCGGCGTTGATGCCGCCGATCGCATAAAACGGCAGCGGCGACTTATCAGCGGCGTAGCGTACGTAGTCTAAGCCAGCGGCAGGCCTATCGGGCTTGGTGGGAGTGGCATAAACCGGCCCGACACCAATGTAGTCAGCCCCTTCTTCGATCGCCCGGGCCATTTCGTCGGGGTTGGTGGTGGATCGGCCAATGATTCGGTGGCTACCCAGTAGGCGGCGGGCGGTGGCAATGGGCATATCCTGCTGGCCCAGGTGGACCCCATCGGCATCTACGGCCAGGGCAATGTCCACCCGATCGTTGACCAGAAACAAAGCCCCATAGCGGTGGCAGAGAGCTTTGAGCTTTTCCGCCAGGGGTAGGCGCTGGCAGTCGTCGGCGTCTTTATCCCGGTGCTGAACGATAGAAATTCCCCCCTGGAGGGCCTGTTCGACAATGGTCAGCAGATTGTCTCGGGGAGCCGTGACTAGGTAGGTAGGCGATCGCAACAGCTGCTGGTGGCGATGGTGGCCCAGGAGTTCGCTTTCCAGGCTGTAGACCTGGTAGCGCATGGACTTACAGGCAGCGGCAAATTCGGGCTGGTAGAGCTTACCGTATTCTTCGAGCACCCGCAGGGCCTCTTCCACCCGACAAAAATTCACCTGGAGCACGTCCAGAATGTCCTGGCGATTGGACTCCTGGGGGTGGGTCAGCTCAATGCCGGGATCCCCGGGGGTATCCCGGGCGGCCCGCAGATCTGGCCCATGCCACTGGGCCAGGGATTGGCGCAGATGCTTGGTTTGCTCCGTCAGGCCACCGTGGTTGAGGCCAAACCGACACCATTCTTCGATGATCCGCAGCCCTTCCCGGGCCCGATCAAGGTTGGCATCCAAGATCCGGTGCAGGGCGAGGGGCTGGTTAGAACGGTGGGAAATGGATTCGGTCATAACCTATGGCGAACTGCAGAAACGTGACCCCACTGATCCTAACAGGCAGAAACCCAGGGTTCTTGATGCCCCTGGCTGTTGAATCGCCCAGGAAGTCCTTGGGTAGCTCCAGGTAGCACCGACTATGTAAACATTCTTAAACTGTCTCAGGCGGATTAGTCGATCTGGGCTATCAGTTGAGCGTTCTGCTGCGGTCTGTGAGCGTGTCTATGGCGTTGCGTTTCTCCTGGATGTTAGGCCCGATCCTGGTGGGGTTGGCCGGTCTCGGCCTGCCGCTGGGCGTTGCTACTGCCGCCTGGGGGCAGATAAGTGAGCGCGGCCACGGGGCTCGGATCGCCGAGGCATCGGGCTATTCGATGCTGTTTGTTGACCCCCAGGCGGGGAGCGATGGCGTCGGTGACGGCAGCCAGCGTCGGCCCTTTGGCACGATTACCCATGCCCTTTCCCTGGCCGAAGCGAATACAGTCGTGGTTTTAGCCCCGGGAGAATATAGCCAGCAATCAGGGGAGTCATTTCCCCTGCGTCTGAAGCCAGGGGTGACGGTCCAGGGATCGCCGTCTCGGCCTGGGCAAATCTTAATTCGCGGCGGTAACAGCTACCTCAGCCCCACCCAAGGACTGCAGAATGTGACGGTGCTAGCCCCCGATGCCGCTGGGATAGGCAATGTCACCGTGGTCAATCCCCACTCGGCGGGATTGGGCCTGTGGATTGAAACCGGCAGTCCGGTGATTCGAGAGGGGATTTTTGCGGAGAACGGCCGCTTTGGAATTTTTATCGCCGGGGCTGGTAGCCCGGTAATTCAAGGGAATCGGTTTATGGGCAATGGCGGGGCGGGCCTGGCGATCGCGGGCCCGTCTACAGCTAGCGTGGTCGATAACCTGTTCGACCGGAACGGCGTGGGTATTCAGGTGGGGGGCGGCGCTGCTCCCGAAATTGCCCGCAATCGGATTCTGCAAAACCAGGACGGGCTGATGGTGCAGGCGGATGCTCGGCCCAGGCTGCAAGACAATGTGATTGCCCAAAACCGCCGCAACGG
>PYEQ01000754.1 GCA_003017785.1 filamentous cyanobacterium CCP5
TTTTTTTTAGAAAATGGTTGTATCGCTCTAGAGAGTTTAGCTTAAATATAAATAGGGGCCGCAGGATACCCTTGAAGTGGATAGTAGCTCTATTTAGGGCGGCTAAAGCGATATAGAAAGATGGGAAGTCAGGTATTTCAATCCCTACGACAGAAAAATCTTTCGAGTCAATCCGACCAACGTTGCCCTGTGGATTCAAGAGGCCAGTCCCATGATTGAAATGAAAGTCGCCGGCATTGCCCTTGATGCTGTATCGCGCAGTCCGGTGGTGCTCCTTCGCGACACAGCAGACAGACGAGCATTGCCGATTTATATTGGCCAAGAGCAGGCAAAGTCGATTATCGGGGCTTTAGAAAACCAGACCTCTCCCCGTCCGCTGACCCATGATTTGTTGGTCAGCTTTCTTGATGAGTGGAGCATGGCCCTCGAGCGAGTAGTGATTCACGCCCTTAAGGACAACACCTTTTACGCCCTATTGACCCTGGTACAGGGGGAAAACAAGCGGGAAATCGATGCCCGTCCCAGCGACGCGATCGCCATTGCTCTCAGGGTCGACGCCCCTATCTGGGTGATGGAAGAAGTGGTGGCCGATGCTTCGATTCCCGTAGATCGGGACGCCGATGAGGCTGAAACAGAGGCCTTCCGGGAGTTTGTCAACAATCTCAGTCCCGGTGACTTCAGCCAGCGGGGGCGATCCACCAGCAGCGACTCCTACGACAGCTAGCAGAGATTGGCCCAGAAGCCTTGCAATATCGTCGCTTTGGCCGCACCAATCGGCTTATTTCTGTTTTGTCTCTGGGCACTATGCGGTGCCTGTCGAGTCCTGAGACCTTCGATCAGACGATCTCCCAGGCGATCGCCCTCGGCATCAACCACATCGAAACAGCTCAGGGCTATGGCCAGAGCGAAGCGCTCCTGGGACAAAGCCTGGTCCGCTGCTTCGATCAAGGGCTGACCCGAGACAGGCTGACCATCACCACTAAGCTGCCTCCCAACCCGGATGCCGCAGCCATTGATCGCCAGATTGACCAGTCTTTAGACCGCCTGGGCTGTTCACGAGTTGACTGTCTAGCAATTCACGGGATCAACACCCCTGAGCATCTGGCCTGGATAGAATCTTCCAGGGGCTGCATGCGAGCTGTACGCCGGGCCCTCGACGATGGTCGGATTGCCCACGTTGGCTTTTCCACCCATGGTGCCCGCGAGGTGATCCAGGCGGCGATCGCCACAGACCAGTTCGACTTTGTGAATCTCCACTTCGGGCTGTTCTTTCAGCACCACCAGCCAGTCATTGATCTGGCGGCAGAAAAGGATATGGGCATTTTTATGATTTCTCCTGGGGATAAAGGCGGACAGCTGTATACGCCCCCTCCCCAGCTAGAGCAGCTGTGCCAACCCTACAGTCCTCTGGAACTAGCCTATCGCTGGCTGCTGAGCGATCCCCGCATCACCACCCTCAGTGTCGGCCCGGCTGATTCCCAGGAACTCAAAGAGCCCGTGGCCTTAGCAGATCGGATAGAACCACTGTCTACAGCCGAACTCCAGGTGCTAGAGCGGTTGGAAGCCCAGCAAGACACAGCGTTGGGCAGCGATCGCTGCCGCCAGTGCTATGAGTGCCTGCCCTGTCCAGAAGTCATTCAGATCCCGGAGGTGCTACGGCTGCGAAATCTGGCGGTGGCCTACGGCATGGAGGGGTTTGGCAAGTATCGCTATGGCATGTTTGAAAAGGCAGGCCACTGGTTTCCCGGGCGTCGGGGCGATCGCTGCACCGACTGCGGGGATTGTTTACCCCGCTGCCCAGAACAATTAGATATTCCGGCCCTGCTACGGGATGCCCACAATCGCTTGAAGGGGCCTGAACGGCGGCGGCTGTGGGACTAGTCCAAATTCTCTAGCTGGATTTTTGGAATTCGCCGCTTCATCCTAAGGGAAGCAATCTGGGGCGTCCTCCAGCGATGGGATTAAACTAGATTAGATACGAGGAAATCATCATTAGCCAACCGTGGAACAACAGCAAAATCCGGACGTTATTACGCTGCTATCGAGGCGAGAACTCGACAAAATGCGGGTCGCCTGTCAGACGGCGGCGGAATTGCTGAACTATCTTGAAACCTTAATCAAGCCGGGAGTCAGCACCCTAGAGATTAACGATGCAGCGGAAGCATGGACCCAAAAAAGAGGGGCCAAGAGTGCGCCTCTGGGCTATCCGGGGACGGTAATGCCGTTTCCTAAGTCGCTGTGTACCAGCCTTAACGAAGTTATCTGTCACGGCATTCCCAGCGCCGACGAAGTGCTCAAAGATGGCGATATCATCAACGTTGATGTCACTCCAATCGTGGACGGCTACCACGGTGACACCTCCCGGACATTTTTAGTGGGCGACGTATCGCCTGAAGCGAAAAAGCTGGTGGAAGTTACCCGCGAATGTCTGCATCGAGGCATCCGGGC
>PYEQ01000755.1 GCA_003017785.1 filamentous cyanobacterium CCP5
GCTGTGGGCGATCGCTCGGGCCAGCTGCGGTGAATCCATCTGAGGTTGGGCCAGCGCCACCGCCAGCGGAATCACGCGGCCGTTTTCGTAGCGGGCAACGGCGGCGGCCAGCTCAATCAATCGCTGCTCGGTGTCAGGGTTGTAGACCGGCACCACCACCGTAAACGACTCGGGAATGTCGCTGGGGGGCGGCAGCCAGTCGAGCACCTCGGTTTCGATCAGGGTGTCGTCCTCGATCAGCTGTCTGCCTGAGCGGGCGGTGACCAGCGGCCCCAAAATGGCCGTCACCAGCATCAGCAAAATGACGCTGTTGAACACTTCGGAATTAATAATTTCGGCCTCGTAGCCCACCAGCGCCGCCGCCAGCGTCGCCGCCACCTGCGGAATTGACAGCGACCACATGGTCAGGGTTTCGGCCCAGCTGTAGCCGTAGAGCAGGCGAGCCCCAAAGGAGGCCAGCCCCTTGGTCAGCAGCAGCATGCCAACGACAATCAGCGGCAGCTCAATCGATCGCAGAATGTCTCCAAAAGCCTGCAGGTCGAGCAGCAGCCCCATGGCCACAAAAAACATCGGAATAAACAAAACGCTGCCCAAAAATTCTGTTTTTTCCTTGACGGGGCCGTCACCAATCACGCTATTGATGGCAAGCCCGGCCAGAAAAGCGCCAATGATATTCTCGACCCCAATCAGCTGTGCCCCCAGCGCGCAGAGAAAGACCGACAGCATCACAAACAAAAACTGGTTGCCCTCGTCTTTGCCGGTTTTGCGAAAGAACAGCTTGCTCAGCTGTTTGAGGCCCACCAGCACGGCAATTGTGTAGAGAGCCAGCGAGCCCAACAGCGTCGCCAGCTTGAGCGCCGAAAAGTCGCCCTGGTTGATTCCCAGGCAGATGGCCAGCACCAGCAGCGACCCAATATCGGTAAAGATGGTCGCCCCCACGGTGACGGTCACCGCCTCGTTGCCCACAATGCCCAGCCGCTGCACGATCGGGTAGGCCAGCAGGGTGTGAGAGGCCAGCAGCGAACCAATCAAAACCGCCGCCAGCCAGCCAAAGTTAAACAGCAGCCCGATCGCAATGCCGCCCAGTAGAGGAATGGCAAAGGTCAGGGTGCCAAAGGCCAGGGAGCGATCGCGGGTGCGCTGAAACAGGGCCATATCGATTTCGAGCCCGGCCACAAACATGAGGTAGATTTTGCCAATCTCTGAAAACAGCGACATGATGTCAGAGTTGGGGTCGAGCCAGCCTAGCCCGCTGCCGCCAAACAACACCCCAGCGATAATTAGCCCCACCAAACCCGGCAGCCTGAGGCGCTCAAACACAGGCGGCGTCACCAGCACGATCGCCAGCAGCAGAACGAAGGTTGTGATCGGTTCCCGTAAGGTTTCAGAAACAGGTTCTACCAGAAAAAGCGCCATAGTACTGCCCAATATAGAGAGAGCCAGGACTCTGAAGACCTGGCTGCGGGGTTGCGTTGGATTGAGGTTGTTCTAATAAGATTCAGCTCCTCAACCAGTTCTGTCTCTCTACCCAAGGAAAGATTTGGCGGCTCAGCCTAACATGTCAAACGGCTCTAGCCTATAGCTGGAGAGAGCCCAATATTGGCAGCAACATTACGGTGATTGAGACCAGCTGCGACTGTAGCAGCATGGTAGAACGGTTGACCACGGTGCTCGAACGCACAACCCCGCCGCCCGAATCGCAGTAAAGCGATGACTTATCAGTAGGAAGGCCAAATTAAACCTAGCTTCGGTTTCCAGGTTTTCTTCCTTCGAGAGACACGTCGTGTTCGCGATAGCGTTGCGGAGCAAAAAGGCTCTGCTCACCCCCCTGCTTAGCAACGGATCGAGCATAGGGCGGAGTCAAAATACGTCGCCTTTCGCAGGGGCAAGGAACCGTTTGCTCCTATTCAAACTCATGCCTAAATTTAGCAACAGCGAAGAGCCCGTGGCCAAGCCACAGACTCTTCTAAAGGGCATTGACTCACACTTTCAAGATCAAGCCTTTTTGGAAATCAAGATTCTGTATTGGAGAAAAACATCAAAATACAAAGATGTTGCCGGTCTCCAGCAAGACCATAGAATTAGAGTCTTCATCCAAAGTTGGTGCCTGCGTAAACTCTACGGTGAAAGCGTCATCTCGGGAAGACACATCTGAAACCGTCGCCTGAGTTAGTCCACCATCTTTTTCATAAAAAGAAATAGTGGTGGGGGCGCTTAAGCCCGAAAGAACAGCCTCTTCACCGCTGGCCAGGGTGCGGGGATCGGTGGCGGCGATCGCCTCGTAGGTAATCTCAGAAGGACCCATGTTGCGCAGGGTAATAGTTACTTCCCCTCGAACGGGTGCGATCGAACCTCTCGAAATCAGGCGAGTGCGCAGTGGCGGCAGGGGATCTGTTGTCTGAGCCAGCAGATCTGAATTAGAAAAAGCAGGCTCAAAGGGCTGAGCTG
>PYEQ01000756.1 GCA_003017785.1 filamentous cyanobacterium CCP5
GAATATACAGCCATCGCCCAGAGATACTGGATCGAAGCTGGGGTTAGTCACAAAATCGATCTGCGCATTGCTCCCGCCGCCGACACCCTCGCTGAGTTAATTGCAGGTGGAGTTGCGGGCACCTTTGACTTTGCCTTTATCGACGCCGACAAGCGTGGCTATCGCCAGTACTATGAGCAGGTGCTTCAGCTCTTGCGCCCAGGGGGACTAGAGGCGATCGACAACGTGCTGTGGTCCGGACGAGTTGCCGATCCGGAGGTGAGCAATCGCCGCACCGAAGCCATTCGGTCGTTTAATCGTTTCCTCCACGAGGATCACCGCATCAGCCTCAGCCTTTTACCCCTAGCAGACGGATTAACCCTGGCATTGAAACGTTTCTAGGATGGCTTGTCACCATAAAATCGCTCCAATTGGCCAAGCGTTAACGCTGTAACAACTGCCCATCTTGAGATTGAGCAAACATCAACTTTAATTACAAGGCCCACAATATTCGCCCTAGCCAAAGCGCTTTTCGGCTAGGACGATCGCTGACGGCGCCAACATCATTACTTGCACCAATATTTAATAATTAATGGGCGATTTAACGATTTTGACCAGCCAATTAAGGAGCTTAAGCTCCTAAGTTCTAGTACCGCACCTAGGATAGTTGCTTATCCTAAAGACAGGCTTTAGCTCCGAAAACCCCGGGTAAGCGATGGAATCCTAAAGTTTAGTCCTCGGGTTCTAACTCCAGAAATCCCAAAACCCGTGCTTTTCAAGAGTTAAATCGCTTTTCTGGCTTGTAAGCGCAGGACCAGCACCGTTCTAAGTGTCGCATTTGCTGAACCTGATTGAATCGCAGGGGATTAAAAATAACTTCCCGGCGTTTGTCAAACACGGGCTGCTTAAGATATTGCCAAATTGGAAATCCCATTTTAAACCACTGAAAACCACGTTCATAGCTTGCCCAGGGACCCAGTATCGTTTAACAAGCCTATTTACAATCCATGTTTTTGTTCTGTAACAAAATCTGCCTATCAAAAAGGCGAACCCGATAGGTTCGCCTTGTCAATGGGAATACTTTCCACTTCCCAATTCAATTAAGTATGGAGCTGACGGGAGTCGAACCCGTGTCCGCTCTGAGTAGTAACACTCCACTCATTCACAGGCTTAGCTCATCTGGTCCTCTGAGCGGGATCCACTAATTATTCCTAGCGGCAGGATTCTTTGATAAAAGTCTTAAGCAAAGGGTCTACCAAAGAAAACCCAATGCAGCATCCGTTGGGGTTTTGTCCATAGCCCTTAACGGAGTCAGACTACAGACGCTCGCGTTTTTTTAATTAAGCAGCAACAGGAGCCGCTTTACGAGCAAAAGGAGCGATGTTGTTCGCACTTACATTTGGTTTTGAGCCTTGATTTGCGAGAGTAGGCTCACTCTCGGCCTGAATCACAGAGTGACTTTCGTCAGAACGTCGAAACCGTTACAGCCCCGAGTTCTTTTCTCCTTTTATTATAAGCAAACTTAAAGCCACTGTGGGCTAACAGACCTAGACTAGCTGTCCACCGGTAAAGCTCTCAACGCTGATCCAGCTGCCCATGACAGCTACCCCTAGCCTACAAATGGTTATGGAGCTAATAACCATCCCTAAACTGAAAAGGACGGAGAGCCCAGTATAATAATTAATTAAATATTCAATTTTCCTGACGTTGTGCGTCTGTTTGAGAAGCGCAGGATCCATTCTCGTTCTAATGCCGGTGCTGGCATCCCCGCGCTGGCCGAGACCCTAAGCAGTGAGAGGAATTTAACCATGAGCACCCAGAATGCCGCCAACGGCAAAGCAGACACTCCGGAAAAGGCAGAACAGTCTGCCCCCGCAAGTCGTTCTAAGCGCTCTTCATCATCTAGAAGTGCCGGAATTGTTAAATCAGACGCCAAAGAGAGCTCCATCATTGTGCTTGAAGATCAAACACGGCTGTTGCCTACCGACTATCTGCCTAACCATCGCCCCATTGAGGCCAGTGACTTTGAAGTGGTAGGCACTCTGGATGCGGCTGGAATGCGGCCGATTATGTCCAATGGCTTCGAAATCGCAGACTCCAATACTTTGCCTGGCCATCGGCCCATTGCCATGAGCACGCTTCAGATTTCTGATCTGCATACGCTGCCTGGTAACCGTCCCATTGCTCCCAATGACGTCATCGATCCACCGGCGGCGGCTCTGATGGGATACCTAGATTAGCCAACGGCTAAATTCCACTATCTTCAAAGCACCTGCGACAAAGGCGCCAGTCATGCTGACGCCTTTGTCATAGTTTGTAACTTATTACGAGCAAGCAAACCAATTCAAGCTTTCCAAGCCGGGTTTGGTAGCCGACCTATCCAGCCTGCAGCCCCTAGGACAAAGACAGCTCAGAAGCCCAGGAGGGTTCAACATTAGTCATAATCCGAGGCAGCCGATGTTTGAAGC
>PYEQ01000757.1 GCA_003017785.1 filamentous cyanobacterium CCP5
CAGCGCCCGGTGACGCTGGAGCGAAACACGCGGTTCTTCACCGTCAGGTGGCGAAACTGAATCGGGTCTAGCAGCGTGGTCATACTTTTCTCCTAGCGATTCTTAAAGCGCTGGTGGCGGAAAAAGAGCTGGCTGTCGCCATAGAAGGAGGCGACAAACTCGGAGGTGGTGTGAATGTTGCCGATTAGCTGGGCCAGGTTGCGCTTTCCTTCCTGCCCCTCCGTCACCCCATACACCGCAAATAAATGGGTGCCCACCGGGATCTTCGCCATGGCCTCGCGAAAGTCGTGGGGCGTTTCTGCAAACTGCACCGCTTCGGTGGGATGCAGAAAGATTTGGCCAGGAAAGCGAGGGTTAGTCACCCGCTGCCCGTGCTGGTCTACTTCGCTGCAATCCTCCAGGGAAATCTTGGTGGGAAAGCGGGACACCCGCCGAAAGATCAGGTTAATTAGGCGGGGACCCAGCTGATGCACCACCGGTACGATGTTTGAAAACTCATGGGCGAAAAAGTTATAGTTCTGCCCCTGGCCAGTCAGGGACACCAGGGCTGAAACGTTTTCGGAGGGGTGGCCGTCTACGAAAAACTTCAGCGCCAAGCCGGGGGCAAAGCCGCGATCGCTCGGGTCTCCCGTCACCGACACCCGCAGCAGGCCATGGTCGACCCCCTGAAACAGGCCGGTATAGGGACTATCGGCGATCGGCGCAAACTTAATTTGCGCGACGCTGCCGTGGGCGTGGATGGCCTTTTGCCAGCGGGCCGGGGCCTGATCAGAACGGCGATCCATTTTTTGGCGCAGGGCAGTTCGAAACAGCCCAATCACGTCAATCTTTCGCAGCGGTGGCAGGCGATCGTAGCGGGACTTCAGCAGCCGCTGCTGCCAGAGGTAGTCCTGTTTTTGGGCCGCCGACCAGGATTCATACTCCGACGGCAGAGCATCCAGGTCATGGGCTCCCGGCCAGAATTCAATGACAGAGGTTAATTCTTTGGCGGCCATAATTTATCCGCTCAGTCAACTTAAATGTTTTTAATAAAACTGATGCCAACCCTGAATCAACGTTGATGCAGATTTCCCTTGTTCTGGCCCAAAAGGGGCCTTTCTGTTAGGTCAAACCAGAGCCTTCTGACTGGCCCTTGCAAAACACCCCACCCCTTAAGGGCGATAGCATATTCTATTAGTTTAGAAGCGCGTTTTTAAGCTGATTTTAAGCCAATTCACTAGGAAGAACCGGCTTGTTTGCGAAATGATTCAAACCGTATCGGCTCCAGGTATCTCGCAGTAACATTGTGAGATATAAACTGGGTATCCACTAGTACCCTGGCGGGTCATCTCGCCCTCGTCCGCTACTGATTTGACTGCAAAATGGAGGATTAAGCTGCCTCGAAGCGGTGCGTTTTTGCCTGTTAAACTGTTAGCTTTATCCCGAGACTGGGGTGGTTTTCAGCGATGGCTGCCAGCAACAGAACTTAACTCGAAATGGCCCTCCCAGGTCATAGCCATCACGGGCTGAGCTGTTCCAGGCTAGTGGGGTGGCCGACTGTGATTAATTTGAAGGAATTAGCTCTATGCCCAAACGTCCTTGGCATCGTTTGCCTACGCCGCTCGCCCTGATTAAACTGACTCGGTTTCGCGATCGCCTCCGCCAAGACAACCTCCACGACACCGCCCAGCTTCCCCACAACGATCCGGTCACCATTCCAGAACCCGCTGCGGACGGCAGCCACGTCACCTTTCGCACCGCCAATGGTAGTTTCAATGATTTAGACCACCCCGAAATGGGCATGGCCGGCACCCGGTTTGGCCGCAACGTGCCGGTCAGTGCTACCCACGTGGACGCCACCAAGCTGATGACCCCCAACCCCCGGGTGATCAGCCGCACCCTGATGACCCGCGATGAATTCATCCCCGCCACCAGCCTGAACGTGCTGGCCGCCGCCTGGATTCAGTTTCAAAACCACGGCTGGTTTAACCACGGAGCCAATAAACCCGACGACAAGCTAGAAATTCCGCTGCCGGAGGGAGATGACTGGCCAGAGGAGCACCGGCCCATGGTGGTGGGTAAAACCATCGACGACCCCACCCGTGTCGAGGGAGACACCACCACGCCTCCCACCTTCATCAACACCGTCAGTCACTGGTGGGATGGTTCTCAAGTCTATGGCAGCAGCCAGGAAGAACTGGATCAGCTGCGCTCCCACGCGGACGGCAAGCTGCGAATGGACGAAAACGGCCTGCTGCCCCTGGATATTGACGGCGGCATCGAGCAGACCGGCTTTAACGACAACTGGTGGTTTGGCCTCAGCCTGCTCCACACCCTGTTTGCCAAGGAGCACAACCTGCTCTGCGACCACCTCAAGCAGCAGCACCCCGACTGGAACGACGAGTGGCTATTTGGCCATGCCCGGCTGATCAATGCGGCGCTGATGGCCAAGATTCACACCGTGGAAT
>PYEQ01000758.1 GCA_003017785.1 filamentous cyanobacterium CCP5
CTAGCCCTCTCTATGTGTTTAACAGCAAGATTTGTTAGTGATTGATGGAAAACCCCTAAAGCTTTAGCAGCTAGCCGCGATGCGGTAACAACAAATACTTCATCTGTATTTGCTACTGCGAGGGCTTTTAGACGGGAATTGGCATGGACATGCAAGAAACGAGTCATAGATGCCCTAAGTAAAGTTCAAGCGACCAAAACAGACAACACCTTAAAGCCAGACGGCTCAACAGAGATTTCCCTAATTTATTCTCGTAATCTCACTAGGAATTCAGGGAATCAATAGAAAGACTTACCAGAACTTGATATTCCGAGCAAGTTGCCGATACTTTTCCAAAAATAGACATATTTTCAAAAGCATGTGTGCTACTTAAGGACAGTACTCTCCAAACCATATCAGCCAGAAAGGATTCTTAATTCAGCAAATTGCATATCGCGATTCTCTTTAAAGTGCTGTTTTGTATATTTTTATGACTTTAAACCTCTTGCTCCTTGATACAGAAAAGACAGGCATTTATCCGAACTACGATAGCGTAATCGAAATTGGGGCAGTCCTCTACTCCTGCCTATCGCAAGCAGTAATTTCTCAAGTTTCGTTCTTGCTTAACGCCCCTAGCAATCCTGCTGAGCACATAAATCGCATTCCTGTAGAGGCCCTAGCGGCGTCTTCAGTAACCTTACAAACCAGCTCCTTTGGGCTTCTACAACATATGGCAGCTGAAGCAAGCTACATCGTTGCTCACAATGCCGAGTTCGATGCTCAGTGGTTTAACGATCAGAGCCTGCCAATTATCAGAGGCTTCAATCAGCAACCGTTACGGTGGCTTTGTTCCATGGCAGACATGACCTGGCCAAAACAGTCAAAACCAGGTGAATCACTCATTAGCCTGGCGCTAAATCACGGAATAGGCGTTAGTAGCGCCCATCGCGCCTTAACTGACTGTCAGCTACTTGCAGAACTATTTGACTTACCCAAACTGAACTTTCAGAAATTATCACTCAGGCCCTAAGACCAAAAGCACTCTTTAGAGCTTGTGTCAGCTACGACGATCGCGTCCTCGCCAAAGATGCTGGCTTCAAGTGGAATTCAGTAGACAGAATATGGATTCGTACTATGGCCATCGAAGACGCAGCACAGCTGCCATTCCAAGTCATCGAGCTTCGTTCATGTCCCCAAGGATATAGTGTTATCGCATCATAAGTTCCTCGACTCAAAGTTAATCAAATAGAACTACCTCTGCTTCATCTTCAACTGATGCCCTCGGTGTGTAAATGAGTACACGCAGAGGAGCAGAGTCACTTGCAAAGCTCCGTAGATGTCATCACAGCTATCTTGTTATCTCGGAGTGCTTTGGGCAGTACGATTGGACAGATTATGCTGGAAAACTGCACGATTAGACAAAATATGCTGGACACCAACGAAATATTGCCTTTTTAGACCAACGAGACATCAAAGCCTCCCCATATCGTTTTGGACAAAATATGCTGGATGCTTTGGACAAAATATCCTGAAAGTCACATCTGGTAGAGGCGGGGGCGGCCAAAAATTCCGACTCTTAGAAGCGATAAAAGCGAGAATCAAAAATGAACTCTAGCTGGCCAGTGGAAAATATCGGGTTAGATGACGCGATCGCTCGCAATATCTCTGCATGGGACTCAATGATACTTTTACGAGTCTTTGTTCTAGCCTTTTGAGTCTTATACTGAAATTCAAGACAGGCTGCATTATGTCTTCCTTGCTTCCGAATTAACAGCATTCTTTGATGGCTGAAATAGACTCAGGTTGATGCCTCCCGAGACGTCCAAACTCACTATTTATTCCAATACAATTTCCACAAAATCCATCCAGAGATCGCTATGTAGGCCATAATCACAAGCCAATGATCCCAGCGATCGGGATTAAAGCCATTCTCATCCATGACGGGTGCTTATTGTGTCGTATTTTCATCATCGCCAACGGGTGTTGGCTCGGTAGGCGTAGGTGCCATACTCGGCTGAGGCGTAGGCGGCAGTGCGTCAGGTTGAGGAGCAGATTGTTGTGTCGGTTGTGCCGTTGGGCGGCTTTGCGGCGTCGGGGCTGGACTGGACTGGGTTGGAATAGCGCTGGGTTCAGGATTAGGACTGTCTACCGCCGGAGTCGGAATCGGATTTGCCGCCGGTTCGGACTCCGCAGGCGAAGGCATGGCTGAGGGTTGTGGCGAAGGCGTGCTGTCTGGTTCTGAAGTCGGCCTGGACGAGGGTAGGGTCTCAGGGGCGGACGTTGGCTCTGCAGGCGCAGAAGGCTCCGGAATAGCTGTTGGGCCTGGAGAATTGGCTGTCGATTCGGATTCGTTTATATCGGTACTGGGCACCTCTACAGATCGCCGTTCTCCCCGGCGGCGGGCATCCTGGTTGCGACGCGAACCTTCGATGGTCAGATCGTACTCAATCGGCACGCTAGCCCCGCC
>PYEQ01000759.1 GCA_003017785.1 filamentous cyanobacterium CCP5
ACGGGCACCCCTCCTCCACGGAGGGGATTGAGGTCGCTGATTCATGGCAAATCGTTATCCCGAATTCACGTTAATTAGAGGCAAAGCTCCGTAGACCAGTCCTGGGGGCCGCGACCGGGGTAGCAGCGGGTTTGCCGACCGACCCAGTTAATGCGCCACAGATCCCCCTCGGGGACAAACTCGATGCGGTAGCGGATGCCCTCAACGGAATCATCCGCCAGTCCGGTCTGGGTAAAGAGGACAACGGGTTCTCCCGGTGTCGTTTCGATGAGTTCTGCGGTTTCCTCGTAGTTGCCCTCTACCGGCTCCCGCGAGCCATACACGCTGATCGCAATCAGGCGCGGATCGTCCCCCGCAACCACCGGATCGGGGGGTAGATCGATTTCGGTGTAGGCCGATCGCCCTGGGTCAAAGGGGACGGTGCCAATGTCCTCTTCATCGACCAGTTCCAGGGTTCCGTCCTGGAGGGCGTAGGTCTGCACCACTTCCAGGGTGGGGCAGCAGAACGGGTCGTCTTCGTCCTGGACGATCGCATTCACTTTAATCTGGCCCCCATCCAGGCGCACGGAGTTGACCCTGACCCGATCGCCCAGCATGGCCGCCGCGATATTCTCGTAGCCCCCGGCGGTTTCCCTCAGCACCGCCAGATAGATGAAAATGCCCGACCCGCCAGTGTTGGCACCGAGTATGGCGGTGGTGACGCTGGTGCCGTCTGCCAAATCCCCCGTGGCGATGGTGCTAGAGCTGTCGTCGAGGAAAACCATCAGCTGTTCCGCCTCGTTGTCGTAGCGTCCTGCGGTGAGGTCGGCCACGATGGGGCCGCTATCCCCCAGCCCCGGCAGGGTGTAGGTGGCATCCTGGAGGGCAGCGAGGCGATCGCACCAGGCCTGTTTCTCAGGGCTCCAGACTTCGCGGGTGGTGCAGTTGTAGCTTGGCCGTTCCGCTTCGACGCTGGCAGGCTCTCCGCCGACGGGTTCAAGCTCTTCGTAGGGCACGACGCAGCCCACGAGGAGAGCCATCCCTAAGGTCAGAGACAGGTATTGAGGGGCTAGTTTCCAGTTCATGGCGGTTCCATCCGGTGCAGGCATATTGTAGGAGCTGAAATTCAGCTCCCGACTACCTAGTTCACGGGAATTAACCAGAAATCTGGACTGATGCCGGTCTGCTTCGCCATTCGTCCCTATATTCGCCCGACGGCCCCGCCGAAAAACATCCGCCAAACCCCACCTGCCGAAAGGTCAGTGGTATCCTCAAAGGGCGATTCAGTTTAGGGTTGAGGGCCATGGGACAAACTCGACGGTGGTTTACGCAAACGGCGCTGGGGCTATCGGTGGCGGTGGCGATCGCGGCCTGCGGCGGCGGCGGTGGCGGCGAAGACACCATCAGCGTCGGCTCTAAGGACTTCACCGAGCAGCTGATTCTGGGGGAAATGTACGCCCTGCTGCTGGAAGAAGAAGGCTTAACCGTCGAACGCAAGCTGAATCTGGGGGGTACCCCGGTGGCCCAGGCTGCCCTGGAGAGCGGCGAAATCGACCTCTACCCCGAATACACCGGCACCGGCCTGCTGACGGTGTTAAAAGCCCCCGTGATGACCGACCCCCAGGAGGTTTATCAGACAGTCGCCGATGGCTACGCTGAACAGTTCAACCTGGTGTGGTTAGAGCCCGCCCCAATGAACAACACCCAGGCATTGGCAACCACCCCCGAGGTGGCGGAAGAATACGGTCTGACTAGCATCTCAGACCTGGCCGCAAACGCCAGCCAATTAGTGATGATCGGCCCACCAGAATTTGAGGTGCGCGAAGACGGTCTGCCCGGCATTAAGGAAGCCTATGGAGACTTTGACCTGGAAAGCTACAAGGCGGTTGATGCCGGTCTGCGCTACCAGGGCCTAGTGGACGGGGAAGCGGACGTGGCGGTGGCCTTCGGCACTGACGGGGAAATTGCCGCCTACGACCTGCTGGTGCTTGAAGACGATAAAAATATTTTCCCGCCCTACCAGGTGGCCCCGGTGGTGCGCCAGGAAGCCCTGGAGGCCAACCCGGAAATCGCCGACGCCCTCAACCGGCTCTCTCCCCTGCTAGATGACGACACCATGCGCCAGCTCAACTATGAAGTCTCCGGCAACCAGCGGGAACCCGCTGACGTGGCCCGGGAGTTTTTGGTCGATGCTGGCTTAATTACCGAATAGGGCGGGCTTTTTCATGGGCGACATTCTCTTCGACCAGACCACCCTGGAGTTTCCGGGTATGGGCCGACCGGCGGTCAACCAGGTCACCTGTCAGGTGAATTCTGGAGAACTGGTGGTGATCCTCGGCCCCTCCGGCTGCGGCAAAACCACCCTGCTGAAGATGGTTAACCGGCTGTATGAACCCACCGGCGGCACCATCTACCTGGACGAGGTGAATATTCGCCAGCTCAAGGCCACGGGGCTGC
>PYEQ01000760.1 GCA_003017785.1 filamentous cyanobacterium CCP5
CCGCCGTCAAAGAGCTGGACGAGCTCAAAGCCTTTGCCCGAACCAAGGGCGCCGCCGAGGCCGACAGCCTCACCCACTGGGATACTGCCTTCTGGGCCGAGCGCATCCGCGAGGAGAAATATGGCCTCAACGACGAAGAACTGCGGCCATATTTTCCGCTGCCCCAGGTGCTAGACGGCCTGTTTGCCCTGGCCCACCGCATCTTCGATGTCACCATCGCCCGCGCCGATGGCGAAGCGCCAATCTGGCACCCCGACGTGCGCTACTTTCAGGTGCTCAACGGCAGCGGTGACCCCATCGCCCACTTCTACCTCGACCCCTACAGCCGCCCCGCTGAAAAACGCGGCGGAGCCTGGATGGATGAATGCCTGAACCGGGGCCGGGTTGACGACTCCCTGCGGCTGCCGGTGGCCTACCTGGTGTGCAACCAGTCACCGCCCGTAGACGGCAAGCCCAGCCTGATGACCTTCCGAGAAGTGGAAACCCTGTTCCACGAGTTTGGCCACGGCCTCCAGCACATGCTGACCACCGTGGATGAACCGGGCGCAGCGGGGATCAACAACGTGGAGTGGGATGCTGTCGAGCTGCCCAGCCAGTTTATGGAGAACTGGTGCTACCACCGGGAAACCCTGATGGGCATGGCCCGCCACTACGAAACCGGTGAGCCTCTCCCCGAAGACATTTACCAAAAGCTGCTGGCGGCCCGCACCTTCATGACCGGCACCGCCATTTTGCGGCAGGTGAACTTCGGCTGGATCGACATCGAGCTGCACCACTCCTATCAGCCTGGGGGCGATGAGACCATCTGGGACGTGCGCGATCGCATTTCCGAAAACACTACCCTCCTCAAGCCCCTGCCGGAAGACGCCTTCCTCTGCGCCTTCGGCCACATCTTTGCCGGGGGCTACGCGGCGGGCTACTACAGTTACTTCTGGGCAGAAGTGCTCAGCGCCGATGCCTTCGCTGCCTTCGAAGAAGCTGGTTTAGAAGACACGACGGCTCTCGTAGACACTGGCCACCGCTTCCGGGACACGGTGCTGTCCCTGGGGGGCAGCCGCCACCCGATGGAGGTGTTTAAGGCGTTCCGGGGTCGCGAACCCAGCACCGAAGCCCTGCTGCGCCACCGGGGATTGGCAACAGCAGCCTAACCAGTGGTTTTTTCTGATATCCAGACAGAGCCTCGGCATCTTACTGCTGTGGCTCTGTCGAGGTCTGACAGGTGGAGCCCCTGGGTGAAAGACTGCGGGTAAAACTACTCCCTGTCTGTTTTTCTTAATTCAATTAACTATGCCGCAACCGCTCTCCAGGCCCCTGCAGGCCAATGGTGCCGGACTTTCCTAAGCAATTTAACCAAAGGCTAAATCCCCCTTGTTAAGCGCTTAAAGGCAGAGGCCTCACAAGTTCCTCAAGATTTTGCCCTAAATCAGAATCGTGGGGGCAATTCGAGCGCTTCACTAACGGAGCTAGCCATGGCGAAACTTCCCTTTGATGCCCAGAAGATCTATCATTTTTTGCGAGACCACCCGGAGTGGGACGTGACTTACCACGAACTGCCCTGGTTCTTGCTGGTGGGCTATCTGCCCTTTGTGCCCAGCCACTGGGTGACCCTGCGAAACCACCGCCGGGATATCTGTGTGCGGATTAGCTGCGATCGCAAGTCCGTAGACGGAGTAATCACCGAAATCGCTGCCCTAATCGACACCGACCCATACGTGCAGCCCGACCAGCTAGAGCACCTGGGGTAAGCCGCCACTCGGGTCCAGGCTTTCGACAACGACCAATCTAGCTCTGGCGCCAGTCCTTCAGTCCGGCCAGCACCTGATCAGCCGTCGCCGTCCAGCCAACGATGCCGCCCTGGGCCCGCACCATCTCCAGGGTGGACTGCTTAAACTCGGGAAAATAGCTCTCCGTGGCATCCTCCACCAGCAGGCATTCATAGCCGCGATCGTTGGCCTCCCGCATGGTGGTCTGCACACACACCTCTGTCGTCACGCCGGTCATGATCAGATGGGAGATGTTGTAGGTTTTCAGCAAAAACTCAAAGTTGGTGTTGTAAAACGCCCCTTTCCCTGGCTTTGGAATCACCGTCTCATCGGGCTTCGGGGCCAGTTCGGGAATAATCCCGTTGCCCGGTTCTCCCAGCACTAAAATCCGGCCCATCGGCCCCGGATCGCCGATCTTGAGGTCGCCACCGCCCCGGTTGAGCTTACTGGGCGGACAGTCTGACAGATCGCTCTGGTGCCCTTCTACGGTCTGAAAGATCGGCAGCCCCAGATCTCGAAACCCCTGCTGGAGTTTTTGCAGCGTCGGCACGATTGCCCGCAGCAGGCTGACATCGTTACCGAGGGCATCTCCAAACCCACCGGGCTCTAGAAAGTCCCGCTGCATGTCGATGATCACCAGGGCAACGGTGGTGTCGGTGGGCAGGGGGTAGT
>PYEQ01000761.1 GCA_003017785.1 filamentous cyanobacterium CCP5
TCCCAATAAATGTCTAGGAGCAGGCCATCCACCTCCGCCGGATCAAGCCGATAGAGATCGATGTGATAAAGCGGCACCCGGCCGTCTAGGTATTCGTTAACTAGATTAAAGGTGGGGCTGCTGATGGCTTCGGTGATGCCCAGGCCAGTTCCCAGTCCCTGGACCAGAGTGGTCTTGCCGCTGCCCAAATCTCCCCGCAACAGCAGCACAGTCCCGGCTGGCAAACAGCGGCCCAGCTGTTGCCCCAGGTCGTGGGTTGTGCTGGTATCCGGCAGCGTTAGAACAATGGGCTGGCAGGACATAGACACCTATGGACCGATGATTCTTCCTCACTCTAGCGCCAAGCTGAGCGCCTCCGCGTAATCTATAGGCATGATCATTACCGTGGCCAGCTTCAAAGGGGGAGTCGGCAAAACCACGACGGCGATCCACCTGGCCGCTTACTTCCAAGGACTGGGGGAAACCCTGCTGATTGACGCCGACCCTAATCGCTCTGCCCTGGGCTGGGCCAGCCGTGGCGAGCTGCCCTTCGGGGTGGTGGATGAATGGCAGGCCGGCCAGCAGCAGCGGCCCTATGTTCACGTTGTCATTGACACTCAGGCTCGCCCCACTCCCGATGACTTAAGCCTGCTGATGGCCAGCTGCGATTTGCTGGTGGTACCGACGACTCCCGACGTGCTGGCCCTCGATGCCCTGACCCTGACCGTGGACTACCTGCGCAGCTTTGAAACCCGCTATCGGATCTTGCTGACGGCCATTCCCCCTAAACCCAGTCGGGCCGGAGCAGAGGTCCGGGCCCTGCTGAAGGAGGCCAATCTGCCGGTGTTTAAGGGGGGCATTCGTCGCTATGCGGCCTATCAGAAAGCGGCCCTGCTGGGTGTGCCCGTCTATGGGGTCAAGGACTCCAAAGCCGAGCAGGCCTGGGCCGACTATGGGGCGATCGCCCAGGAAATCCTGGCCAGGCAAGCCCAGGGCCGCTAGCTATTTTCCCAGCAGCCAGTAGGTGGGCATCTGGCCGCCGCCCTTAATGATGATGGATCCTCGCCGTTCTAAGCGGAAATGATCGCAGAGAGCTTCGTACACCGGTTCTGTGACCTGAATTCGTCCGGCTTCGCCGGTCGTTTCCATGCGGCTAGCGATGTTGACCGCCGTTCCCCAGAGATCGTAGGCAAACTTACGGCGACCAATCACCCCTGCCACTACCGAGCCGACGTTGATCCCGATGCGGAGCTGGTAGGGAGAACCATCGGGCCGCTGGAACTGGCGAATAGAGCGCTGCATGTCGAGAGCCATCCGGGCGATCGCCAGCAGGTGATCGGCAGAGGCAGAGGGCAGGCCTCCCGCCACCATGTAGGCGTCCCCGATGGTCTTAATTTTTTCTAGGGAGTGGGATTCTGCCAGCTGATCAAAGCGAGAAAACATCTCATTTAGCAGCTGCACTAGCTCTTTGGGAGTCATTTCCCCAGAGGCACTGGTAAAGTCCACGATGTCGGCGAACAGGATGCTGACCGAATCGAAGCTTTCGGCGATGATCCGGGTCCCCATTTTGAGGCGCTGGGCAATTTGATAGGGCAAAATGTTGCCCAGGAGCCGATCGGCCTGCTGGCGCTGCTGGCGCAGTTCGGTTTCCATTTGCCGCCGTTCACTGACGTCGTGGACCAGCCCCTCGAAGTACAAAAAGTTGCCCTGGCTGTCCCGCACGGTCCAGATATCTTCCCCTACCCAGAGCTTACTGCCGTCTTTGCGATAGACCTCAGATTCGGCATCTTCGATTTTGTCATAGCGTTTCAGATACACCATCAGCTCGTCCCGCCGCTTGGGCTGTACGTAAATTTGGGCGCTGATGTCCTGGATGCTGGCGATCATCTCCTCCGGGGAGTCGTAGCCATAAATCTGGGCCAGGGCCGGATTAACGCTGAGGTAGCGGCCATCGCCAGTGGTTTTGAACATGCCAGCGGTGGCGTTTTGAAAAATGCTGATGTATTTGCTCTCGGCATCCCGCAGGGCCCGTTCCACTTGGACCCGCTCTAGCACCTCTTCCATCAGCAAAGCGTTTTGCTGGCTCAGCTGACGGCGCTGGTTATGGAGATTAATCTGGTTCTGCACCCGGGCCAGGAGTTCTGGCGCTTGGAAGGGCTTGGTGATATAGTCTGCGGCCCCGGCTTCAAAGGCTTGGACTTTACTGGCAGAGTCATGCTCAGGGCTGACAACAATCTTCGGGATGTCCCGAGTCGATGCTTCTGCCCTGAGCTGTCGACACAGGTCATAGCCATCGGTCTCGGTGGCGAGGGTGCTAATTACAATCAGGTCGGGCAGGTTTTGGAGGATGATAGCCTGGGCGGCTACCGGGCCATTTGCCACCTCAACTTGATAGTTTCCCTGCAGGAGCACCGCCATCAGACCCTCGAGGCTGGCCTGAACGCTATCTATCAC
>PYEQ01000762.1 GCA_003017785.1 filamentous cyanobacterium CCP5
GAATTAACCGTCGGATCGTGACTCTCGAGGGTCAGCTGGACCGCGAAGCTAAAGTGAATATCCCCCGAGAGGACGATAGTCCGCTGGCGCTGACGAAACAGGGCGACTAAAAACTGGGCCAGAGAGTCCGTGGGCAGGTTCCAGGCATCGCCCACATCCGTCGAAAATACCTTGTTGTGCCGCAGATGAAAGCGCTGGATCCAGTCGAGCAGCTTCAGACTGAACAGATTAGTGGGCGCAATCACAAACGTAAGTTGCTGGGCCCCATCGGTTTCAAGGAACGTCTCGAGCTGGTGATCAAGAGCCGAGGCTGAGAGCAGCTGGGGGGGTGCCAGGGGCGGCTCGTCAGCCGGGAAGCCCCGCCGGGTGCGGCTATCGAGAGCCAAAATTCGATGGCAGTCACTGCTGAGGGAGTAGTGCCAGGTCAAGGCTTCTGGCTGGCGATCTAGCACCAGATAGCCGTCTTCGCGGCAAAACTCGGGTAGGCTCGTGAGGGGATTTGTCGGAGGCAGCCCCAGATGCTGGGTAATTGCGCTCCAGGCCGCCGAATCGGTGCCTTCCGAAGCCGACCAGCGCTCAGTTGCCCTGAGGAGCTGATTCCCTGGCTGACCAGGCTGGAACTGATCGGGAGTGTTGCCCCAGCCCTGAATCAGAGCATAGGCCAGCAGGGCATTTTGGACGACCCGTCGGCCCAGCGGTCGGCCCAGGACCCGCAGACACCAGGCCTGGTTCAAATTCCAGTCGTCGCTGACATCATGATCATCAAAAATGGTGTACACAGGGACATTCGCCAGGGCCCGACGAACGTAGGGCAGCGCTTTGCGAAACCGCTGCAGGCGCTCTACCTGTTGATTCCACCCCTTAGGACCTCTAATTGAGCGGCGATCGGGAAAATGCTGGGGCCAGCAGGCAGGGGAGAAGTAGAGCAGATAGGTGGCTAGAAATTCTCCTAAGCCCAGCAGGTGGCTGTTGATTTTATCGGTCTTATTTCCCATGCCAGCGGTGAAGCCCCCCTGCTGAGTAGCGATCGCCGCCCGTTCGCCGGGCTTGAGATCTGAAGCATGGAACCCCCCTGGCAGCTGTTCCTGCCAGCCCAGCAAATCGCTACCCAGGCGATTCGCCCACCATAGAAACGGCTCAGCCACATCGTCGCTGTAGATTTGATCGCCGGTGAAAAAGACCTGATGGGGTCGTCGCCGGGGATCTGCCACCGCTGCCGCAATCAACGAGTCTAGAATCGGCAGGGCGTCATGGCCGTGGGCGTGGGGCTTGCGACAGGAGCCATGGACCAGCCGCAAATCCTGCCAGCGGCGGGGGGGCAGCGCGAAGGTTGGGAGTCCGTGGGGAAAATAGCTAATCGTGCCAGCATCGCGACTGTCTAAGGCCTCGGCCAGGGTATGGCCAGTCCCATCGGGGAGCTCGAATCGCAGATCATAGGCATAGATGCGATCGGCTTCTAGCCGCTGATCGGCTGTAGGCAGGGCCGTCACCACCGCTAAATGCAAATGCTGGCCGATCGCGCAGGTAGTTGCTTCTCCGGTCATCAGCCCCGATCGCAGCTGAGCGCCAGCCTGGGTGTCATAGACCGTGAGCCGAACCTGGCAGCGGCACCGCAGCGCCACCCATACGGTCACCCCAGCCGCCTCGGTGCGCCTTAACATCGGACCAGCCAGCAGCAGGGCGTCGCTCGACAATAGAAAAGACCGGGATGGATCGGGGAGTTGCACTGGAAGCTTTCCGTGAAGAATTTGGGGGTCTGCCTGGCGTGAGCTCAACGACGCTGCTCCGCCTCAGCGGTTACGGTCCAGGGGTCGTCTGATGTTGTTTGACCAATAATTAAATAGAGCCTACCGGAGTCGATGGCCGCTGCCATCAATAATTGGATAGAGGTCCTGGTCGTTTTCCCATCTGATCACGGCTCACCCTTGACCCGACGGCGTCCTAGACGATGGACCTCACCATTGCCCTCAAGCCTGCTGCGATCGCCTCGCTTGCCTCCCGTCCTGCCGAGGCCGTCTCTCAATCCCGATGGGTAAGATCCCAGGATGATCATCTAGAGTCCTGGCAAAGCATCAATACTTTGGGCGTTTTTCTGCTGGCGATAGTCTGCTAATCCTTTCGTTCCTTTGTTCCGAGACCAGGTGGTCAGGGTATCGCGATCGCCTTTGTATTCATACAGGGGCACCCCGTAGCCACAGGAATCACTGATGCGATCGATCTGAATATGAATCACCGCCCGCGCTCCCAGGTAATCAGGGAAAAGGGGCCAGTAGCGGGCAAATGCTTGGGTTTCCCGACCGTAAACCGTCCCCTGCCCGTGGAAGCGCATGATCTTTGGTGGCCCCTCAAAGGCACACAGCCTGTCTCTTATACACATCT
>PYEQ01000763.1 GCA_003017785.1 filamentous cyanobacterium CCP5
GACTTTCTGCAATCGTGACAATCAACGGGCGTGCCATATCCGCTTTACTCCAATGCACCTGTCTTTAGGGTAGGACGTGCTCATTTCTAGACGGTTATTATTAAGTGCAGCGTTACAGAGCATTGGTATTAGACAGCCAGGCGCCGGGGGTCTAGAACTCAATAATTGTGTACCTCACTCCATCGAGAACCGCTATAGAAGATTCTTTTCGCCGACTTAAGGGCTGCAAGCTAACTATGTATTAAGCGTCAGATCTGATAGTTAAGCTCCTACATACCCTGTATTATCCGTCAGATCTGCGGGATAATACTGCTCCTTAAGGAATTAATTGGCACATCTGCTCGATAAAGCCGGGTTTCCAGGGTATTATCTAGCAGATTTGATGGTTAATCTTGGTATTCAGGGGCGTTATCCAGCAGTTTTGACGGATAAGTCCCCCATCTTGGGGATTATCCAGCAGCTACCTATATCATCAGCGTCATGACCCGCAAGCGCACCATTCCATAACAGGTGGGCATAGAAGCCGAGGTTCGTTGGTCAGGCATTGCCGTTTTGGCCTTGCTTGCACCAGAACCCCGGCTTCTGGTTAAGACTGCAAGGTTGTTTAGCACCCTCGAACCACTGCTTCAACCCCTTGAAACGTTCCTGCGCGATCGCACAAGAGCACGGTGGGGCGTTGGCGCTAGCGCAGCCATGCCCGATCGGGCGATAGCCTCACCGGAGGTGAATCGCCCAACAACAAATATTAAGCCTGAGCCCCTCTTTCCCTAAAAAGCCTGATGATTTGTAGATGTGAGGTTCGGCACTTTGCCTAGCATTTCAGGCTCGCAGGCAAAGCCCCAAACAACTTATCAGGTTACGCTTCCCACCCTTCAAAGGGGCTTAGCGATGACATCCACCCACAGTCCAATCTGGACTTTGCCCATCGAAGCGGTGTACCCAACCTTGGGCTCAACGCCTCAGGGACTCAAAGCATTTGAAGCCCAAGAACGGCTCCAGCAATTTGGGGCGAATGAGTTGCCCGAACCACCTCGGCGTCCCCTGTGGCTGCGCTTTACCGATCAGCTCACCCACTTCATGGCCCTGCTGCTGTGGGTCGCGGGCATTTTGGCCTTCATCTCCCACACGGCGGCCTTAGGCTGGGCGATCTGGGCGGTGATCTGGATTAATGCGATTTTCAGCTTTTGGCAAGAGTTTCGGGCCGAGCAGGCGCTGGCGGCGTTGAAGAATGTGCTGCCGAGCCAGGTGCAGGTCTATCGGGATGGTGAGCTGACGCAGATTCCGGCGCGGGAACTGGTGCGGGGAGACGTAGTGCAGTTAGAGGAGGGCGATCGCGTTTCGGCAGATGCGCGCCTGGTCAGGGCGGAAAGCCTGTACCTGGATGTGTCGGTACTTACGGGCGAGTCCCTGCCCGTCGCCCGCAACCCCCACCCCGTTCGCCAGCGGGAAGCCCTGCCGGTGCGGGGCGGCAAGCCGTTGGAGCGCCCCGGTGAAACGCCCCACCATGAGAAAGTCAATCCGGCCGATATCAGCAATCTGGTGCTGGCGGGAGAAACGGTATCTTCCGGTCGAGGCACGGCGGTAGTCTATGCCACGGGCACCCAGACCGAGTTTGGCCAGGTGGCCCACCTCACCACCGAAGTCAAGCGGGAGCCCAGCACGTTAGAGGTGCAGGTCAGCCATATTGTGCGGGTGATTACGGCGATCGCCCTGACTATGGGAGTCCTGATTTTTACGCTGACGTCTTTACTGGTGGGCATGGAGGTGAAAGAGAGCTTCATTTTTGCGATCGGTATTATCGTGGCGCTGGTGCCTGAGGGACTGTTGCCGACTGTGACGCTCTCACTGGCGATCGGCGTCAAGCGCATGGTGCGGCGCAATGCCCTGGTGCGAAGACTCTCAGCGGTAGAAACCCTGAGTGCGGTGAACGTGATCTGCACCGACAAGACTGGCACCCTGACCAAAAACGAAATGACGGTGCGCTATCTCTGGTTGCCACCTGCCTCGGCAGACAACTTGTCCGCCTCAGAACACGGTCTCCCCGCAGGTCACATCGCCGTAACGGGAGCAGGCTACGACCCGACAGTGGGGCAGATGCATTTGTCCGACGATTCGCCCTTGACCTGGAAAGCCCATCTGCTGCTGTTGGGGGCAGCCTTGTGCTCCAATGCGCGGCTGACTCACCTGACGGCCCCCAGTCGCTGGCAGGAGATGGGCGACCCCACCGAAGCAGCGCTGATCGTCGCGGCCGCCAAAGCCGGACTCAACCTGGAGCAGTTGCAGCAGCGCTATCCCCGACAGCGAGAAATTCCCTTTGATTCCCGTCGCCGGATGATGACCGTCGTGCTGGACTGGCGGGATGACCTCTGGCCGCAAACCTTTCCCCAACAGACAGCACAGGTGGCGTTCACCAAGGGGGCGCCGTTGGAAGT
>PYEQ01000764.1 GCA_003017785.1 filamentous cyanobacterium CCP5
GTCTACGAAGTCTTGCGAGTTACTGAGCGGCTGCAAAAGCTAATTTCTGAGGGGGCGCCCACCGAGGTGATCAAGGAGGCGGCCGTGGAAGATGGCATGCAGACCCTGCTGGCCTACAGTCTAAACCTGGTGCGCCAGGGATACACTACTCTGGATGAAGTAGAACGAGTAACCTTTACCGATACAGGTCTAGAAGCCGAGCTCAAGGCCAAGCGCAAGGCTTCCCTAACCTGCGCCTGCTGTGCGGCCGAGCTTCAGCAAGACTGGCTCGACTGTCCCTACTGTCTCACCCCTCGTTTTCAAGATTAGCAATTTGTTGGCCCATGATGTTGACAGGATCTCGCTTCAAACTGGGAATCTTGTCACCAGCACTGGGCCTTGGGCCACTAACTGTTGTTTTGACTTCGCCTAAACTGCTCTGACGCGGCATCCTTCATACATTGCTTAACCCCCCCATGAGGTAATTCTATGGAATTGATGATCGAAGACTTGATGGAAGAGGTAATTGAGCGAGGCGGCTCTGACCTACACCTATCGGCGGGGTTGCCGCCCTACATCCGCATCAGCGGCAAGTTGACGCCCACCGAGCATGAACCAATGACGCCTGAGTCGTGTCAGCGGTTGATTTTTAGCATGCTCAACAACACTCAGCGTAAGCAGCTAGAGCAAACCTGGGAACTCGACTGCTCCTACGGCGTTAAAGGCCTGGCTCGCTTTCGGGTCAACGTCTACAAAGATCGAGGCACCTATGCAGCCTGCCTGCGGGCGCTCAGCTCCAAAATTCCCAGCATGGAAACGCTGGGGCTGCCCAACATTGTGCGAGAACTGTCGGAAAAGCCGCGTGGGCTGATTCTTGTAACGGGGCCAACCGGGTCTGGTAAGTCGACCACCCTGGCTTCGATGATCAACAACATCAATATGACTCGACCTGAGCATATTCTGACCGTTGAAGATCCAATCGAGTTTGTCTACGAGCCCATTAAAAGCTTGATTCACCAGCGCCAGATTGGGGAAGACACCAAGAGCTTTGCCAATGCCCTACGCGCCGCCCTGCGGGAAGACCCTGATGTCATTCTGGTAGGTGAAATGCGGGACCTAGAAACTATTTCGCTGGCCATTTCAGCCGCAGAAACCGGCCACCTTGTGTTCGGTACGCTGCACACTAGCTCGGCGGCCCAAACCGTTGACCGGATGATCGACGTATTCCCTCCTGAGCAGCAGCAGCAAGTTCGGGTTCAGCTTTCGGGTTCTCTGGTCGCGGTGCTGAGTCAAACCCTGGTGCCCAAGGCAAATGTCAAACCCGGCGAGTATGGCCGGGTTATGGCCCAAGAGATTATGGTTATCACCCCTGCTATCGCCAACATGATTCGAGAGGGCAAAACCCCTCAAATTTATGGCGCTATTCAGACTGGGGGCAAGCTGGCTATGCAAACTTTAGAAAAAGTGCTGGCCGACTTGTACAAAGCAGGCACGATTTCCTTTGAAGCGGCCATGTCTAAAACCTCTCGTCCCGACGAATTGCAGCGGCTCATTGGGGGAGCACCAACACCCAATGCCGCAGCGCGCCAAGGGGCGGCAGCGGGTCGCCACTAGCACCCCAGAGTACAAAGCACGCGAGTTTGGCTAGATTTGGCGGGTTCGGTCCACCGAACCCATCGCTATAATTGCAGTACCTTAAGCCACTGAGCCCTTGAGCTATGCCTACCTACGTTGCCATTGGTCGCGATACCAGCGGAGCCCAGCGCAAAGAGCGCGTTTCTGCTGAGACTCCCAGCGATGCCCGCAATCTTCTCAAAGATCAGGGCCTCTACGTGATGGACCTGAAGGAGGAGTCTGGGTTCAACCTTGACATGGAGAGTATCAAAACCTCCATGACCAAGGTGACCGTGAAAGATAAAGCCATCTTTTCTCGGCAGTTTGCAGCTCTGGTCAATGCTGGGGTTGCTCTGGTACGGGGATTGGGTGTACTGGCAGACGACTGCTCTAACCCTAAGCTGAAGAAGGCGCTGCTGGCGATCAATGCCGATGTGCAGCAGGGCACCAACCTATCGGACGCGATGCGCAAGCACCCCGCCTGCTTTGACAACCTCTATGTGGCGCTAATTCAGGCTGGGGAAGTTGGGGGTGTGCTCGATGAGGTGCTGAACCGCCTCGCCAAACTATTAGAAGATCTAGCTCGATTACAGAACCAGATCAAGTCAGCTATGGCCTATCCGGTCACGGTAGGGTTTTTGGCGGTGATTATCTTTGTCGGGATGATGGTGTTTTTGCTGCCGATCTTTGCCGATATGTTTGAGGACCTGGGTGCTGACCTGCCGGTCTTTACTCAGGTCATGATGATGATCAGCCGCTTTTTGCGCCAGCCCCTAAATTGGGTCTTTATGATAGCGGGAATTTCGGCGGCGGGCTTTGCCTACCGGCGATACTA
>PYEQ01000765.1 GCA_003017785.1 filamentous cyanobacterium CCP5
GGTGGGGACTGCCAGGGGAGCCTCTCCAGGAGAGGATACGGCGGCGGCAGTCCTGGGAGGTGGGCTAGCGATCGCTGCCCTCGTCGGCGGTGCAGGTCGGATAGTATTGGGAGTTGGAGCTGTCAGCCTTGGGGGTGCCGTAGCGATCGCCTCTGGGGCTGATGGCTCAGGGTTAGGCTCGGCCATGGCCGCTGCCGGGGCCACTCTAGGAGGCGTTGCCGGGGCAGTGGGTGCTACGGAGGGCAGCGGGGCTGAAGCAGGACTGGATCGCCGTTCACCGGGGGGTGAGGTCTCGATGGCGGTGGTTTGAGCGGTCGATGTTCGAGCCGTCGACGAAGCCATGGCAGGGGCACTAGGAGCACTGGCCACGGACGGCGGGGCGGCGGCTGCCTGGGAGTGAGGAGCTGCCGGTGCTGACCCTATAGGGCTTTGGACTGCAGGAGGACTGGATGCGGGTGCAATCGGTACAGCCGCCACCGTGTCATCCAAATCAGGAACGCTAATCCGTTCGCTAGATCTGATGTCGTTGGCAAAGGGATCGACCGGCAGGGCCGTTAAGTCGTTCTCTACGGTGGGTAGCACTAGGCTGGCGGCCGAGGTACTCGGATCTTCAGGCTGGCTAGAAGCCTGGGAAGAAAGCCTGGCTGTCGCAGTGGTTGCCGGTGATGGAACCGGAGGTAGGCTGGCAGGCTCGGGATTAGCCGGCGATCGAGCGATTTCATTGCCCTCCACCAGGAGCGGCGTCAGCGTCCACCGAACCTGGCCGCTGATCGGGGCCGAACTGAGCTGGGCATGGCGGGGGTCTAAATGGGTGCCGGGGGCCAGCACCATGACGATTCTGACCGTGTTGGCTTCGTACTGGCTGACCTGAATATGGCGCACCTGACCGTCATAGGCGCTCTGGGCTTGCACCTGCCCGGCCTGCGTGTTGGGAATTTCTAATACAATTCGGGCCGGCTCTGCAAAAACCAGATATCGAGGCGTAATCCCCTGAGGCAGGGTCACTGACAGCCGCTGGGAGTCAGCGTCAAAATTCCAGGCATTCAAAACCGCCGCCAGGGAAGGGCCAGCATAGAGAGTCGCCGCGATCGCGCTACCCACCGCGCCGCCGCCGATTAGGATACCGAGCCGTAAAGCGCTAGAAAATAAAGTCTGTCTCATCGCTCACCTTCCCTTGAATTACCGTTGGGGAATCCGTTGCTCAGAACGCTGAATTCTGCTGACAGTGGCAGTCCAGCCATTCCCCCAACAGGCCTAACTTAGGATACGTAGAATCCTCGGAAATTCAAGTGTTTGGGGAAATTCTTTGATTTCAGTCCTGAGGCAATCTAACCTCGGGCTGGGCCCTGGCCAGCCCGAAGTTTTTTCTCAGTCGTTAGGATGCAGGGTGGAAGTTCGTCTATGGAGGTCAACCCATGGCAATGGTGGAATCGACAATGCTCCCCCTGGGCACCCAGGCCCCGGATTTTTCTCTGCCCGACGTGGTTTCTGGAGAAACGGTGACCCTGGATAGTTTCTCCGATGCCCGGGCGCTGCTGGTGATGTTTATTTGCCAACACTGCCCCTTTGTGAAGCATGTGCAGGCAGAACTCGCCCGCATCGGCCATGACTACAGGCCAAAAGGACTGGGCATCGTAGCCATTAGTTCGAACAGCGTAAAAACTCACCCTCAGGATGCCCCAGAGCACCTGAAGGCCATGGCCGAGCAGCTGGAGTTCAACTTCCCCTTTTGCTATGACGAATCCCAGGCAGTAGCCAAGGGCTACACGGCGGCCTGTACTCCAGACTTCTTTGTCTTTGATAGCGATCGCCGCCTGGCCTATCGCGGCCAGCTCGATGACAGCCGCCCTAGTAATGGCGTACCGGTGACGGGCCATGACCTGAGGGCTGCCCTCGATAAGGTTCTGGCTAAAGAGCCCGTTCCTGAAGCCCAAAAACCCAGTGTTGGCTGCAACATCAAGTGGACTCCGGGCAATGAGCCGCCCTACTTTGGCTAGCTGCCGACTAGCGACTGACCGGCAGGTTAGCGCGGGGAGAAAACGCCTCCATTGCCCTCAGCTCTTCATAGACTGCTTTTTCGGCATCGCTAACAAAGCTAGGCACGACTACGTCTAGCTCGATCAGCTGATCGCCGCGTTTTTGACCCACGGGATAACCCTTGCCGGTGATGCGTAAGCGCTGCCCTGGCTGGGCCCCTGCTGGAATTTTCATTTCTACCCAGCCGTCTAGGGTCGGCACCTGGATGGTGCCTCCCAGCACTGCCTCGCTAGGGGTGATAGGAACGCGGCAGGCAATGTCGTTGCCCTGGAGCTGAAAAAACGGATGGGGTTCGACTTCGATCCGCAGGTAAAGATCTGTCTCTTATACACATCT
>PYEQ01000766.1 GCA_003017785.1 filamentous cyanobacterium CCP5
TTCGATTTGGGTTGAAGCTTAATCTCAAAGGGTCTCAATCCTAACTCTGTCTTTTTTCACATTTATGCAACAACGCCCCACTGAGATAAAACGTTGATCCAACTCAGAAAATAATTGTTGTTTGGAGGGCAATCGCCAAGAGAAGGAATATGAATCAAACTGTACAACTGTTTTTATTTGATACACTCGCCGATTGGGAAACGGAATATGTAATCGTTGGAATCAATAATCCGATACTCAAACGAATCCTAGATAGTATCAAATCAAAACGGTTAGTTTAACGACTGAACCTGTGACGACAATTGGTGGAGTCAAAATTTTTCCCGATCTTACACTGGCTGAAATGGAACCAGATGCGATGCTTATTCTACCTGGAGGAGAAGTATGGAATGAAGGCAAAACTTTGCAAAAATTGACAGCATAAAAGAATCGAATCACAACGATCGAAAGATAGAAAAGTATTAGCCTCACCTTATCGAGTGGATTACTGGGAAGGCGCAATCCGATAGGATGACTGCGCTGCACACTAATCTGAGAAAGTAATAGCACATGGAGAGAATATGAAGACAAAGGCGACCAGCCCTGCTCCGGCCCCGATGAGTAGCCACCGCCAGGAGACCCGGTGGATGCCGAAGGTACTCCAAGAACGAATCCGCAGCAGCACAGCGGCAACGAACCCAGCGATGCTTGCGATACCAAATAGCGAGGTGAAGAGCAGACCGGAGGCTAGAGGATCGAGTCTGAGTCGCCCGATTTGCGAGCCAATCCCGTACCCAACGATCGCCAAAACGACGAAACCGACAGTGATCTCGGGCCAGCCTGGACGGGGAACCTTGTTGGGTCGAGATGAGGACGTGACGAGGGTCTTTTTTGACTTTTGTTAGTGGTGAGGGGGGATCTGAGACATGGTGCAGATTATTTATGCTGCGCAGCTGGTTCATCCTTGGACTCGGTTTGGATGACGAAAGCCCTTAATTCGACAATCTGACCGCTGCGAAAGCACCAGACATCACAGTACGAGTAATCAGCCGCTTTCCCGTCTTCGTCCTTCATTGTCATGTCGCCGAGTGCCGTGACAAAATCACCTTCAGCGATGAAGTGAGTGACCCTAAACATTGGCGGCTCTATGTAGGTCGTTGCCATCCATTGGCGAGCGGCTGCTTTTCCGTTCAGGGTCTTATCGCCTACAAATGTCCATTGCGTGTCGTCGGCGCAGAACGACAAGGATTCTTCATACTTGTCACTTTTCGTGACACTCGACATCAGGCAATGCGTCAATAGATTGCAAGATAGCGCGTGTAATTTCCTCTCTTTTATAGAGGTCGTCTAGTCGGTCTGGCGTATCTATATTGAGAGCGAAGAACACGGGACCTGTTGTCCACTCAACCCACCCTACCCACCAGCCCAAGCGTCCATCCCAGCCAGTTTTAGCACGTAGAATCCAATTGCGGTCTGCTTCAACGATCATAATATCCTTGACTAATCGCTGGTGCTCAACACTAAAAGGGAGTTCGTTCTGATACAGCTCCTGCAGAAAATAAATTTGCTCTTGTGCCGAGATCGCTAGCGCTCCATCAATCCAATATGCCCCTTCGCTAGTGCTTGGGTCTGCGTTTCCGTAATCAATTTGCGTCAGATACTCTCTTGCTTTCGCTTCTCCAATTTCGCTAGCAAAAAGTTCGTAAACCCAAACGGCTGAGTTTCGCATCGCTGAGCGCAAAGTTTGATCCTGATTGTGTGGGGCGAAGTCTCTCTCCACTCCATCCCACTCAAAAACTTGAAATTCATCACGAACAACGCCTGCATCAAGCGCAAAGAGAGAGTGCGGAATCTTAAATGTTGATGCCGGGGAATAGGCCCTATCAGCGCGTTCTTGGTCGTAGACCCACAACTGCTGAGCACCTCTGCGCTGATCTAATACCACGATAGTTCCTTGAGCCTCAGAGCCGTCGAAGAAACTGACCCAGTCCAGTCGCTCTTGCCTGTCTACACCACCCAAAGACCTATCATCTACGGTAGTCGAATGACTTATCTTTGGTCGCTGCGAAATCTGCAGAGTATGTAGCCTATTACTAAGCTCTGCTGAGATAGGTGAAGCAAGCAGGATTCCCGCACTACCTATGACCAAAGAGACAAGTAAAAGGAAACGGTGATTCATAATGCTACCTTGCTAGGATAAAAGTCTTCGTTCTACACACAGGCGGCATTGCTAGCGATGCCACCTATGTAAAACTCACGGAACAATTGCAGTAACGCGGATTTCAATCCGCATCGTTGGCAGCCCAAGAGCTGCGACTCCCACCTGTGTCCAAATAGGAGCATGATTGGGCATGTAATGGCGATATAGCCTGACCATCACCTCGTTAACTTCTGGGGGAAACCCGCCAACATGGTAAGAATTGACATGGATAACATGCTCCCAACT
>PYEQ01000767.1 GCA_003017785.1 filamentous cyanobacterium CCP5
GACCACCACAGCGCCTCAACCCGGTCGTAGTCACTCAGCCCATCGGAGCAAATCAGATAGGTGCAGCGATCGTCGAGTAAATGCCATTGAATTGACGGGTAAAGCTGCTTCGACTCGGTAATACCCAGCGCTTGAATCAGCGATCCAGCCCCGGGCTGGCGCAGGGCATCTCGATAGAGGGCAAGTCCCAGGCGGGTATCCCGGGCTGCCACGTCATCGTCCAGGGTGATTTGGCAACAGCTACTGGCGCTAATTCGGTAAGCTCGGCTGTCTCCCACGTGGGCAATGAACAAAAAGGGCGGATACACAACCCCCATCACCAGGGTCGTTCCCATCCGTCCGCGAGCCTGCCGGTGCTCCTGGTTGTTACGGGCATAGATAATGTCGTTGGCAGCCAGGATAGCCTGGCGAATTTGCTGGGCGATCGCCCCTGGGGATAGCCCTGGTTGCTTCAGAGGTTTGAGCTGGGCACCAATGGTTTCAATGGCCAAATGGGAAGCCACATCCCCCCCCTCGTGACCGCCAATCCCATCGCAGACGATGACCCAGTCTGGCGTAGAGGCTTGCAGGTCATTGATGGCGGGTAGGTCGATAACGGTGGTAGTACCGCTGGGAGGAAAGCAGGCGTCTTCATTGCGCTGCCGGGTCGGTCCCTGGTCCGTATAGGTCGCCAGGGCCACTCTCACCGGTTGGGATCCCGCCAGGGCCGCCACGGCCGATTCCAATCGCTGCCGCAAGTCCTTCGCGATGGTCAGCTTGCCAGCCTGGAGATTTTCAATCAGACTCCCTAGAGAGTCTCGAATTGCCGGCTGGGCTCCAGGCAGCAGCCGCTGCCAGGAGATACCTAAGGCGGTTAGAGCGATCGGAGCCTCCTGGCTAGCCGTAGCCTCCAGGGCTAGCAGTCGCAGCCAAGTCCCGTCTACTCGCAGCAGAGATGGATTAGTCAGAGTTGCCGCCACTCCCTCGCCGTTGAGGGGGGACCAGAGCTCGGCCACCTGCCTAAGCCAGTTCAGCTGACGCAGTCCAGTCGCCCCTGGCCATTCTGCCGCTAGGGTTGGCAACAGCCCGATTCCCGTTTCACTGTGGGCTAGCGGAGCTTGTTCTAGTAGCAGTAGACCCTCGGCGGGCAGCGTCAGATCAACCAATAATGACTCTGCCGTGAGAATCGTATGGGGAACAGGGATGCGTCCTGCCAGCGGGGCTAAATTCAAATAGGGCATCACCCCGGCAGAGAGGGGGGACACCTGCCCTGGCAAATATTCAGGGACTTCATCCAGCAGAATATTGCCCTCGACGCAGCGGTATCGCTGGGTGAGCTGGGTGCCTGCCTTAAGCTTAGACAAATCAGACCCAACTCCCCAAAGGTATCGATGAACAAGGGGAGTCTGGCAGTTTTGGCAGGTTGCCCGAGCCTCATCATTGCGGGCCTGGCAAGCAGGATTATGACATTGAATCACGTCCCTATGGCCGTTGAGGTCGACGCTACACGATTAGCGCAGGTGATTAACATCGGCTTCTGATGAGGCCGATTCGGGGACAACCCTAGGCAGACCCATGCTGTAGTTGAGGGCGCGGGTTTTGAGGTTATAGCTGATTTCTCCCGCCTGTAGCAGTGCCCGCACAAAGTTCTCTAAGTCCGAACCAATGCGCCGCAGATTGTAGTCGGTCAAATCTTCGCCCGCATAGCTATCCACCATGCGGTCAAATTCCGCATAGGTTTTATTCAGAGCGGCTTCTGGCCAGTTGAATTCGTTGTCGGGGTCGATGTCGAGGGTCAAAACGCTGTCGCTAGGGGTGAGTTCCCTATCGTCGACCGTAGCAGCGTAGATATGGACATGGCGGGTGGTGGACTTGAGCATCATGGTTCAAACTCGCCTAATCTGAAGTGCAAAGTATGGAGGGCTTTCGCTTGAGAATTATTGTAACGGTCTGCCAGCCCTCGGGCTCAATCGTCGAGCATTCAGGCGATCGCTCAGCCCATCCACTGCTATCCACATTTGGGGTTAGAACTGGTCTTTCTTTCCTCGCAGACGGGCAAAGGTCTGGACGGGATTGCGGCTATTGACTGCATCCTGAAGCTGAGGCACATCCCACCGCAAAAAGGGGTTAGTGCACTTCTCCTCGGCCAGCACGGAGGGCACAGTAGCCTCTAGGCGCTGCCGTGCCTCCTCTACTGCCGCAAATCGTCGCTGTAAATCAGGGTTGTGGGAATCTACCGTGAGGGCAAAACGGAGATTTTTCAGCGTGTATTCATGGGCGCACCAGATGCGGGTTTGGTCAGGCAAGGCGCGAATCTGACTGAGGGAATTAAGCATTTGCTCGGGGGTGCCTTCGAATAGCCGTCCACAGCCTCCAGCAAATAGGGTATCCCCGCAGAAGAGTTCGCCCCAGTCATGGTCAGCCGTGGGCGGAAAATAGTAGGC
>PYEQ01000768.1 GCA_003017785.1 filamentous cyanobacterium CCP5
GTACTGGGACTGCCCCTGGGACTGTGGAGCGCCCGTTCTAAAGCAGTCTCTGCGGTGATGATCAACGGCTTCAACGCCCTGCGGGTGATTCCCAGTCTGGCGGTGTTGTTTCTGGCCATTCCCTACCTGGGCCTGAGCTTTTGGTCGGCGGCGATCGCCCTGACGCTGCTGGTCATGCCGCCCATTTTGATCAGTACGGACGTCGCCTTTCGCAACATCGACCCGGCCATCCGGGAGGCGGCCACCGGCATGGGCATGCCCGCCAGCTACCGACTCAGACAGGTGGAAATTCCCCTGGCCCTGCCGGTGGTAATCGCTGGCATCAAAACCGCCACCGTCGAGGTGATTGCCAGCGCCACCCTGGCCGCCTTTGTTGGTGCGGGCGGCCTGGGAGATTTTGTGGTGCTCGGATTTGCCGCCTATGACTCGGCGATTTTGCTGGTGGGGGCCGTACCGGTTGCCCTCTTGGCCCTAGCCGCCGAAATATCCTTGAGCCGGCTGCAGCAATTTCTTCAGCCGCCGACCGCCTAGGGGTTCTCCCGGCGATCGCCCACTGAGAACGTAAAGCAGGTATATTTTGGGGTATTCAAAGCAACGGCTCAATGACTATCTGGGATCGACGCTACAGCAAGTCAGACTACCTGTATGGCAAGGAGCCCAATGACTTTGTGGTGCAGGCTGCTCCGCTCATACCCCCTGGGCCGGTGCTCTGTTTGGCCGCTGGTGAAGGCCGAAATGCGGTCTATTTGGCCCAGCAGGGCTACGCTGTTAAGGCCGTTGATATTTCCATAGTCGGCCTCGACAAAGCCAAACGCCTGGCCGCTGCTGCCGGGGTCGAGATTGAGACCGAAGTGGTCGCCCTGGCTGACTTTAAGATTCCGGCCAACTACTGGGGCGGAATCCTCTCCATTTTCGCTCCCCTCCCCCCCATAGCCCGGGCTAAACTGCACCGCCAGTGCGTGGCTGGCCTCGTGCCAGGGGGAATGCTGGTGTTGGAAGCCTATACCCCCGCCCAGCTCCAGCTGAAAACCGGTGGTCCTGCAACGGCCTCTCTCATGATGGACCTGGCCATCCTTCATCACGAGCTTGCGGGGCTGGAATTCAAATATGGGGTTGAAACGGAGCGCCAAATCGTCGAGGGGTCTGGCCATCATGGCCTCGGCTCCGTGGTGCAGGTAATCGCGGTGAAGCCGGGGCTCTAAACCCCCTTGGAAGCTCCATAGGTTCCCGGACCGGCCAAATTTACGCCATTCTGCTGATTTCCCTACAATCTCTTCCCTTTTAGTCTTGTGTTAACCCTACAGATTGCAGAGGAGACCTGCCAGCATCCATTTCGATGCGGCAGGTTTTTTTTGTCCATTGCTGCCTTGGCCAACCGATGAAGTCATTGCCCAAGGCTGAGGCAAGTAAAACGAGATCTCGGGCGATCGCTCCCTCCCCGAGACGGCGGTTAGCTATGCTAGATCGAGATTGGCTTCAAGTTGCAAGCCCTGTTGTAAGCACTACGGATATATCCATGGTCGGAACTCAAGTTTCAGCACGGGAATTCTTTCGCGCCGCCTACGAAAACCGCTACACCTGGGACCATAGTTTTCCGGGCTATCGCGCCGATGTCTCCTACACCAGCGATGGCACCACCGTCACCGGGCAGGTGAAAGTGGGTTCTGACCTCAAGGCCGAAGTCACGGGCATTGAGGACGAAGCGGCCCAGAAAGCCGTTCATGGCCAAATGTGGGAAACGGCCATCCACCGAATTCGCCGGGATTTTGAAGACACCCACGGCCAGAATCAATTCAAATACGGTCAAACCTTTGACGATGGATCCGTCGAAATCTTGATGGAAGGTAAGGCTGAGGGCGATCGCTACCACATCTGCGATAACGAAGTTTCCATGGTGCACCGCCACATCCACGGCGTAGTGGTGACGATTCACACCTTCAGCAGCCACGACACGGGCGAAGGCTATCTGTCCCACCGCTATGACTCGGTCTACCACGACCCTAAAACCGGCGAGCAAAAGGGCGGTCGCAGCGTATTTGAAGATGAGTACGAAAAGATAGGTGACTACTGTATTCTGTCTCGCCGCCACATCGAAACCGAGCACGACGGCCAGACCTCGACCCAGGAGTTTGTCTTCTCCAACATTGAGCTGCTGTAGCTGAAACCGTTAACCCATCAGGGGGGCGCAACTCAGGGATGAATGCCATTCGCCAGAGTTGCGCCCATTTTTGTGCTGACGCCGAGACGCAGCCGGATGTATATAGTTTTTTAACTCCATGGCTTCCTCCTCCATTCTTGGCATTGATATCGGCACCACCAGTACCAAGGCCGTTTTATTTGGCGTCAGCGGGGAGGTGATTGATCAGCACGCCGTGGAATATTCTCTGATCTCCCCCCAGCCTGAGGTTCAGGAGCAGGA
>PYEQ01000769.1 GCA_003017785.1 filamentous cyanobacterium CCP5
GGAGTGAGGGGTGAGGCGAAGTCGTTATGCCCATCTCCCCATCCCCTCTGCCATGTCATCAGTCCATAGAAATTCTCCTGGCTGTAAATTCTCTACCCGTAAAAGAAACTACGAATTACGTCTAGGTTTTCTGCGTAGTATCGGCAGGCGTTCGTTCTTTGCCGTTTCACCTTGCTGCTAGCCATGCTGAGTTTTTTTCGTCGAGCAATGGCTTCGACCCTGGCCCAGGACTCCCACTTAGATAGGTTTTTGTTTGAGCCGGGGCATCCAGAGGAGGACACCTCCGGCACCCTCACCCATCTCCAGCTGATTCTCTGGGCGGTGGCCATCGGCACCTTTGGGGGGCTGGTGGCCACCGCCTACTATTTTGTACTGGAGGCCCTGCTCCATGGAGTCTGGCATTCTCTACCGGCGGCGATCGCTCCCTATCGCCCTGGCTGGCTCCCCGACTGGAACTACGTCTGGGTGGTCACCACCCTCGGCGGTCTCTGCGTGGGCCTTGTGCTTTACCTGATGGGACTGCCGGGGGAAATGGCCAAGGTGGTGGATGATATCCACGACCCTGGCAAGATTGACATTCGTAAAACTCCAGCCATGGTGCTGGCTTCCCTGGTGGCGATCACCGCCGGGGGAAGTGCCGGGCCGGAGGCTCCCCTGGTGCAGGTCAACGGCAGCTTTGGCAGCTGGCTGGGGGAACGACTGGGTTTGAAGAAACCGTCGGCTCGAGTGCTGACCTTCTGCGGCATGAGCGCCGCCCTGGGGGCGTTTTTTGGCGCTCCCATCGGCGCTGCCCTGTTTGCCCTGGAAATTCCCCATCGGCGCGGGCCAGAATATTACGAGGCGATCGCCCCAGCGATTATCTCCGCGATTTTTTCGTTTGCGGTTTTTCGCCTGAATACGGGCATGACCATCGGGGGCATCTACCACTTTGAGGCCATCCCTCCCCTCTCTCCCATGAATCTCGTAGAAGGGCTGGCGTTGGGCATCGTCGGTACCGCTCTGGCCGTTCTATTTATCTTCATTTTCCGGTTGATTGGGCAGCTGCTAGAACCCTTGGAGCATTACCGGGTGTGGCTGGCGACCCTGGGCGGCCTGAGCATTGGCCTGATTGCTCTAGCCTTTCCCCAGACGCTGTTTTTCAGCGAAACTCAAATTCAGACGGTGATCGAAACCGGGGCCGGGCTGGGGGTGACAATGCTGGCCGCGATCGCCATTGCCAAGATGTTTGCCATCAGTTTTACCCTCCATTCCGGATTCCTGGGGGGCTTTATTTTCCCGCTGTTTTTCATCGGTGCCAATGCTGGTATGGCGATCGCCATGGCCGTGCCCCAGGTGCATCCTACGGTGGGCATGGTCTGTCTGATGGCCGCTATCAACGTCGCCGTGACCAAAACTCCGATCAGCACCAGCATTATTCTCAGCGTTCTGTCCGGTACGGCCATGCTGCCGGTGATTGCCATCTCCAGCTTTGTCAGCTTTGTTCTCAGCAGCCGCTTCTCCATGATCAAAACCCAGCGATCGCGCTGCCTAGAGGGACTTAAGTCCATGGATACCTCCGAGGTGGAAGCTCAGGTTCAGGCCCAGCTGACCGCTTTTAAACAGGCCGGTTAGCCCCATAGTCTTTACGGGAAAACCACAGGCATCCCCCGATCGCTACCAGGTAGATGACCACGCCAACGCCATGGGTCAGGCCAGCAATCAGTCCGGCCTGGGGCAAATTCCCCATCATCAAAAACAGGTTCCACCAGTCGTGGGCGTCAATATTGTCTACGGTGAGCGGTAGGGCCCGGTAGGGGGCATCGGCCATGTAGAGGGCCACATCCATAAAGTTCTGGCCCGTCCAGAACAGGGTGACGGCACCTGAAAACAGCTGGCGACTCCACCAGAAATAGACTGCAAACGCCGCCGGAAACAAAATCTGGGTGAGGGATCCCCCCAGCAGGGTCAAAAATCGGCCAAAGGGCAAAAACAGCAGGTGGCCGGTTTCATGGATGGCCAAATTGGGCAAATGCAAAAGTCCCTGCCAGCCGCTATAGCTAGGATCCAACGCCCACATACCGCCGTAGAGGGCGATCGCCAGGGTAATGCCCAGCTTCAAGGGGTCAAAGTCTGACCATCGAATCACAATCGGCTGATGGGAAGCAGAGGCACCGGTGTAGGTCTTGACCGGAGATTTGATCTTGGCGGCGGGGGACTCCCCTGGCCGCTGGCTGGGGTCTGGTGGCTGGGGTGAAATCGGATCTTGAGCTGTCTCAGCCGATAAGGGTTTCCTGGCAGGAGTCTCCAACAGCGAAAATTCCTGGGACCAGGCTGGTTGGGCCGCTGCTGGCTGCTGGGCATGGACTAAGACGGTGCCCAGGGTAGGAATCTGGAGGCGCAGCAGGCCGCGACGCACATAGTCGATGACTGGAGCCTGGG
>PYEQ01000062.1 GCA_003017785.1 filamentous cyanobacterium CCP5
GTTTCAAACAGGTCGGTACGCTCCAGACACAGCCGCACCCCGCGCACCCCCAGAAAGGGATTTTCTTCGGGGGCCATGTCCAGATAGGGCACCGATTTGTCGCCGCCGATGTCCAGGGTGCGGACGATCAGGGGCAGGCCGTTGAGGGCCTGGGTCATCTGGGTGAGGGCGGCGTACTGCTCCTCCTCGCTGGGGGGCTGGTCGCGGTTCAAGAATAGAAACTCGGTGCGGAGCAGGCCCACCCCTTCGCCCCCGGCTTCCACAGCCTGGGCGGCTTCGGCGGGGCCGCCGATATTCGCTACCACCTCCACCCGGTAGCCGTCGCGGGTGAGAGCAGGCTGGAACCGGGTCTGGTGCTCGATGTCCTGCTGGGCCTGGCGCTGCTCCTGGGCCTGACGGGCGGTTTCTAGATCGGCGTCGCTGGGCTGGGGGAAGATCCGGCCCCCGTCCCCGTCCAGCACGACGGTCTGCCCTGCTTCCAGGTTCATGACTGAGCTACCGGCCCCAACCACCGCCGGAATGTTCAAAGACCGGGCAATGATCGCCGTGTGGGAGGTGCCGCCCCCTCTAGCCGTGCAGAATCCGGCGATGCGATCCGGGTCGAAGCTGGCGGTGTCAGAGGGGGCCAAATCCTCAGCGATCAGGAGCACGGGATGGTCGGGGAACTGAAAGCCCTCGTCCGCCTCCACCAAGCGCCGCAGCACCCGCTGGCCCACGTCCTGCACGTCGGCGGCCCGTCCGGAGAGTACCGGATCGTCCAGCTGTTCGAGGGAGCTGGCCCGATTTTCGATCACCTGTTCCCAGGCCCAGGGGGCGCTGCGGTTGGGCCGGAGGCGGGCGATCGCATCTGCCACCAGCTCTGGATCGTCGAGAAATTCTCGGTGGGCCTGGAAGATCGCCGCCTTGCCCTTCCCCGATCGCGCCTTCACCGTGCGGTAGACCTCGCTGAGGTCGTCCTTGGCCTGGGCGATCGCGGCTTCTAACCGGCTGGCTTCGGCCTCGGCGTCTTCGGCTGTGTCGGCATAGGTGATTTGCGATCGGGCGTAGAACCACAGGGGAGCGATCGCGATGCCAGGAGATGCTGCTACGCCATTGACCGCCTCAGATTCCAGCTCCAACGCCGGGACTTCTAACTGGGGGGCTTCGGCTTCATCCTCATCTTCCAGGCCCTCTTCCACCGCTTCTTGCAAGGCTTCTAGCGCTGTTGCCGCGTCGTGACCCTTGGCCATCACGGTGATCTGACCGCCGGAGGGTACCCCCAGCTTCAGCAGGGACATCAGGCTTTTGGCATTGCCGGACTGGTCGCCGTAGCGCACCTGAATCTCGGCCTCAAAGCCCTTGGCAATTTCGGCGAAAGTGGTGGCGGGGCGAGCGTGGAGGCCGGTGCCTTCTTCAATTACCAGATTGACAGAATGGTCAAACTCTTCTGCTGTTGCCGCTGGCCCGCTACCCGCCGCCTGGGTCAGTCGGCGGATGATCACCTGGGGGTCGTCGGTGCGGGCCAGCTTTTCCACCGCTGCCGGGTCGTCTAGCACGTGGGTGAGGTTGGTGAGAATCTGCAAATGCTCGTCAGACTTGGCGGCGATGCCCACCACCAGCCGCACCGTTTCCCCCTCGTTCCAAGAAACCCCGTTGGGCACCTGCAGCACCGCGATGCCAGTTTCCAAAATCATCCCCCGATCCTTGGGCATGCCGTGGGGAATGGCGATGCCGTTGCCCAGGTAGGTGTTGGCCTGCTGCTCACGGCCCGCCATGCTGTCCACGTAGCCCGCCTGGATGTGGCCCGTATCCACCAGCAGCCGACCCACCTGGCGAATGGCGTCGGCCTTGCTCGAAACAACGGCGTCGAGTCGGATTTCGTCCGGACTCAATCGAATCATTTACCTGTGCTCCCAACGTGCCAATAGCAGGGGCAATTTTGCCCCCAATTGCTTGAACAAAAACTCAAAAGTGTCTCGACAGGATGTCTAAACTGCGCGATCGCTCTCCAGATTTGCCCCATCTGAATGGGGCCTGATCCCCATTGTTTAGGGCGAACATTCTGATCGGGACGGTTTGTTTGAAAAACTTTATATTGACTCTCACACTTCGATCTTCCTCTGACCGTTGGAATATGGAGAATTACAACGCAGATCCAGCCTGATGCTAGAACTCAAACGCCTTAAAGTCAGACAAATCGGGCTTCCTACTCGATACCGGGACGCTTGTCTGCGGGCTTAATTGCTGAGGATTATGAACGATTCTTACCGGCTATTTCTAAAGGATTAGCTAAGATTAGAGCAGCTCGAATTGTCTCCTCAGTCGTTCGATAAATGGCTGTTGGTTAAGAACGGTCAATAATAGATTTCTAATGCAGTGGCTATTTTTTAGAATCGCTTATTCGAGATAGCCCGTTTGCAATCCTTCGGAAGATAGATACTCGGTAAAAAATCATGGCACAGCCGGAATATATTTTGTGGTTCGACGACCTCACCAACCAGGATGTAGAGCGGGTCGGTGGTAAAAACGCTTCCTTGGGAGAGCTAATCGGCAACCTCAAGTCCGAGGGGGTGCGGGTGCCCGATGGGTTCGCCCTCACCGCCACCGCCTATCGGGCCTTTTTGGAGGCCAACGACCTCGAACCCCAAATCAAGGCCCAGCTCGACGCCTTGGAACAGGGCAAGCAAGACCTGGCCAAAACCGGCAAGGCCATCCGGCGGCTGTTCCACAACGTGCCGTTTCCCGACGATCTGGAGGCGGAAATTCGTAAGGCCTACAAAGAACTCAGCCGCCGCTACGACGTAGAAGAAGTAGATACCGCCGTCCGTAGCAGCGCCACCGCCGAAGATTTACCCGACGCCAGCTTCGCCGGTCAGCAGGAAACCTTTCTCAACATCACCGGGGAATCTGAGCTGCTGAATTCCTGCCGCCGCTGCTATGCCTCCCTGTTCACCAACCGGGCCATCAGCTACCGGGAAGAAAAGGGCTTCGAGCACATGCAGGTGGCCCTGTCGGTGGGGGTGCAGAAGATGGTGCGATCCGATCTGGCCTGCGCCGGGGTGATGTTCTCCATCGACACCGAAACCGGCTTCCCCGATGCAGCTCTGATTACCGGCTCCTGGGGGCTGGGCGAAACCGTGGTGCAGGGTTCGGTCACCCCCGACCAGTTTGTGGTGTTTAAGCCCCTACTGAAAGCAGGCTTTCGCCCGATTATCGAAAAGACCAAGGGGGGCAAGGCCAAGAAAATGGTCTACACCGAGGACGACAGCAAGCATCCGATCAAAACGGTGGAAACCTCCGGCAAGGAGCGCAACGCCTACGTAATCAACAACGAAGAAATTTTGCAGTTGGCTCGCTGGGCCACGGCGATCGAGGATCACTACGGCTGCGCGATGGACATGGAGTGGGCCAAGGACGGCCATTCCGGGGAGCTGTTCATCGTCCAGGCTCGGCCCGAAACGGTGCAGTCCCAGCGGACGGTGGGCACCCTCAAAACCTACAAGCTCAAAGAACAGGCGGAGCCGATTCTCAACGGCCTCAGCATTGGCGAGGCGATCGCCTCTGGCAAGGTCTGCCGGGTGCTGAGCACCAAAGACATCGACAAAGTGGAAGACGGCAGCATTCTGGTCACGGAGATGACCGACCCCGACTGGGTGCCGGTGATGAAGCGGGTGGCGGGCATCGTCACCGACTATGGCGGGCGCACCTGCCACGCAGCGATCGTCAGTCGCGAGTTGGGGATTCCGGCGATCGTCGGCACCGGCGACGGCACTCGCACCCTGGAGACGGGCCAGGCCGTGACCATCTCTTGCGCCGAAGGGGATCAGGGCCACATCTACGAGGGGGAACTGGCCTATGAAACCGTGGACGTGGACTTAGAGAACGTCCCGGAAACCAAAACCCAGATCATGATGAACATCGCCAGCCCCTCGGCGGCGTTTAACTGGTGGCAGCTCCCCGCTGAGGGCATCGGGCTGGCCCGGATGGAATTTATCATCAATAACCTGATCAAGATTCACCCCATGGCCCTGGTTAACTACGACCACCTGGAAGACCGGGATGCCTGGAAAACCATCCGGGACATGACCAAGGGCTATACCGACAAGCGGGATTACTTCGTCGATAACCTCTCTCGCGGCATCGGCAAGATCGCCTCCTCCCAGTACCCCCATCCGGTGATTGTCCGCCTCAGCGACTTTAAGACCAACGAGTACGCCGACCTGATTGGCGGACGGGAATTTGAGCACACCGAGTCGAATCCGATGCTGGGCTTTCGGGGGGCGGCTAGGTACTACAGCGATCGCTACCGGGAAGGCTTCGCCCTAGAATGCAGAGCCCTGAAGCAGGTGCGGGAAGAAATGGGCTTCGACAACGTGATTGTCATGGTGCCCTTCTGCCGCCGCGTCTCTGAGGCCGACAAGGTGCTCCAGGTGATGGCGGACAACGGCCTGAAGCGGGGCGAAAACGGCCTGCAAATCTACGTCATGTGTGAAATCCCCTCCAACGTGCTGCTGGCGGATCAGTTCGCCGAGCGGTTTGACGGCTTCTCGATTGGCTCCAACGACCTCACCCAGCTGATCCTGGGGGTCGATCGCGACTCCGGCGAACTGGCGGAACTGTTCGACGAAACCGACGAAGCGGTGCAGCTAGCCATCACCAAGGTGATCGAAGCGGCCCACCGCAACCACATCAAAGTCGGCATCTGCGGCCAGGGGCCGAGCGACAACCCCGATTTTGCCGCCTTTTTAGTAGAGCAGGGGATTGATTCGATGTCCCTAAACCCCGACAGCGTAGTGCAGGTGAAAAAGCTGGTAGCCGAGCGAGAGAAGGCATAACGGCTCCCCCAGTGATCGCCCTGGCAGAGGATGCATCGTGGCTCGGCAAACCAAAGGAGCAAACTGGGGGAGCCCGGTTTGCCCCCGGACTAGCCATTTCTAATTTATTTTTGGGGCGATCGCTAAACGGAAACGTTCTCTGCTACGATCAATAATCGTGTTCGACGTGGGCGGTTAGCTCAGTTGGTAGAGCGCCTGCCTTACAAGCAGGATGTCACTGGTTCGAGTCCAGTACCGCCCATTCCATACTGTCGAGTAACACATAATCTGTCATCGATAACAAATTCGTGTCGCTTTAACAGATTGTTTGTCGCCTTTTGCCGTTGTAAGGCAAGCGTTCCTTTCAAGCTACCCATGTAAAGGATAGCCCAAAAAATTTCGGGACGATATGCTTATACTACTAAGCTGACTGAAATCGCCCCCTATGCTCTGAGAGGCTTGGCGAGCGCACCAGAAGCTGATTGTGGCCGACAGGTCTAATTTTTCAATCGCCTCCATACCCTAAAAGGCTTGGCGAGTCTGCAGGCTGAAAGCCAGTATCAGAGAGGCTTTCAAAGCCGCTTTTGGCAAAGCTCAACTTGTTTGAGGAACAGAAGGCTTTTGATTAAAGCCAAAATCAAGTTTGTGGAGCCGGAAGCCAGTCACCGCAGCTGTTTCAAGCTTTTGGCAAACTCCCTAGGGATTTCGCTCTCACTCCAGCGGTGGACCCTAGCAAGATATTCACGAGCATATTTGTCTTGTACCTCTTTGAGAGAGCTTTTTTCCTCGGCCCTTGCTTGGATTTCGCTCTGAATTACCTCGCGGATGTTGGCCAGGTCAGGTAAAACGATGCTGCTGGCGTTGTACTGCTGAGCAATTTGAATAATAGCTTTGGTAATCAGGGAGTCAATGTAGTCTCCTATGCTCCCTTCAGATACTCTATTGGGGGCGAATTTGAGTTGCTCGCTATGGCGTTGCCTAGCCTTCTGATGCTGGCGCTGTCTTTGCCGATTAAGCAGTTTGTAGTCGCTACCCAGCAGTTGCCGGATACTACGATAGGCAATTGTTTGGCCGGTAGTTATGTCTAGGATCGCTAAAGTCGCAGGCTTATCTAAGCCGAAGCTAACCCCTGCCATAATAGCTAGACTTCCCTGATAAAGGGAACGACTCGGGCGAGGAAATGGATTCGGAAGCAGTTCAAGGGTCTTCTCTAGGTTACGAATAAACTTCTGTTGGTTGCTGTTGAGGTTTAGTGCTGGAAATGATCTTGGTTTTTTGACTTCTGACACAAACTACGTTACAAACCCGGTTTGCCCATGCCTCTCGATTCTTTTCCTGATGCAGGATAGACTCGATTGGGCTCAGACGTCTCATCAACTCCTGTAAATTTTGCTGCTCTTCGAGGGGCGGTTGCCATCGCTCCGGTTCTAGGGCAACACAGAATTGCGCGATGACTTTTGCATCAATATGATCGCTTTTACTACGTTGCATCAAACTAACCGCAAACCCCTTAATCCTCGTTGGGTTGACGATACTCACACAATAGCCCAGATGATGTAAGTGATAGGCGACCCGGTAGCCATATTGCCCAGTCGCTTCCAGACAGACATGAGCAGACAGGGCCGCTTGCTCTACTAGCCACTGCTCCAACTGGTGATGCCCTTCCTCCATATTCTCGAAGACTGCCGCGGCCTGATAGTGCTTGCCTGACATCAAACAAACGTAGAGCTTTGCTTTGCCCACATCGATTCCTAAAGCGGTTATTGACATGCTAAAACCTGCTTACAATTGAGCTGTAGAACCAAGTGAGTTCTCAACTACTCTTGTGAATCCGGGCTTGTGCTCACCGCGTGATGCTGTCCAGTTTCTTAGAACTCGCTTGTTAGCAGGACATAGAGGCTTATCTGACAACCGGGCTCATGGGCCTGAGTCAATCACCAGTCTCTCCATGTCCTGCGTTGCTTCTACCGCAGAATGAAGGTTGCTGATCTGTCCCTTCACTCCACAATCTGAACATACAAGTCAATCAGCGGGCTGGCTGTGGTGATCGAGTCAATATTTTGGCTACTGGCGCATTGGGTTGCTTAGGCACTGATATTACTGGATTAAGGCACTGAAAAGCTCTCTGAGGAGGCGATCGCGCATTTTCGGCATGTCTGGGGCAGCGGCTTCTACCATAGCCGTCGCTGCCTGCCGCTGCAGAATCGTTTTGGCCTGATCCAGGTAGGGCTGCAAGTGGCTGTTGTAGCGAGTCTGACGAGATAGCAGCGCCCGCACGGTACGATTCAGGCGATTGGTGCTTTGCAGGGTGTCGAGCAGGCGATCAATGTCAGTCCGGAGCTGGCTGCGTTCAGCCTGGGAGGTCAATCCCAGACGCAACACCATCGAGGCGGCTGAAAATACTTTGCTCAGATCGACAATTTCGTTGATCCGCCGGGGATACAAATCTCGCACAGAATCGACATCTGGCGTCGAATAGTAGGGTGTTTCAGAATACGCCTCTGGATCGCTTTGAGTGCGGTGAATAGTCCGCATCCGCTCAGGGCTGTTTTCTTCCCTGGCCACGTGGCCCCCATCTTCGGCGATCGCCCAGGCCATATCCAGTAGGCGCATAGCGAGGCGGAGTTTGGGCTCCCAGTCGATGGGCTGATCGGGGGCATTCGCCTGAAATTCTTGAGTGTCGTTGCTGCAAAGCAGATACAAACCCCTGGCAAAAAACAGGTAGCAGGCGTTGGTGCCGAATAAATAGATGCTGCGATCGGGGTGTTTGGGGGCTAGTTTCGGCAAATCATCGGCAGTAACCGACAGCAGGGACATATCCAGCACTAGGACGTCGCGGCTGCTGGCAGTCCATTCGGCATATTGCTGCCCGCGAGCCTCATAAATGGCCTGGAGTTTTTGAATTCGGAAAGAACCAAAGTTTTCGAGTTCTCCTGGCAGGCCGCTTTTTTCCTTAATCTGGTTGTAGTAGTAGCGGCCCATATCGGCATAGCTAATCAGGGCGTGGTCGCGAAGTTTTTTGGCCCAGTCGATGCACTGTTCGGCAGATAGGGTCAGTCCCCGTTCGGGCAGATCCGAGCCACTGCGGGCAGGTAGATTTAACTGTTCCACTGGGGCAAAGGCAGCCATCAAATGCAACCAGCACTGGCAAGCCGCGTAACAGGCATAGATTTCGCTATCCCCATCGGCGGCGGCATAAAGTCGGGCTTTTTCCGCCAGAAATAACCGGCCCCAGTGAATCGAGGCTTCCGTGCGCTGCTGGCCGGAAAATCGCTCAGTGGGCAGGTAGCGATCGTCCTGGGGCACAAAGCGCGGAAAAAAAACCAGCAGCTTCATCCTCAGAAAGACGATCCGGGCCAGCAGGCAATAGTGGGGATGGAAGGTACCCTGGGAGACTTCATTGATCACGACGTATTTTCGCAGCCGCAGCCAGACGTGCTGCTGGGCCTGATCAAGCACCTTCCATGCCCGCTGGGTCAGCACCTCGCGGTTGATGTCGGCTCCACACCCCGGCGGCAAATAGCTGGGGTCGCGATCATTGGGGTCATAGATATAGAAATAGTTGGCCTGACAGAGGAGGTAGCGAATAATCAGGGCACCTGAAAAGACCTCGAACTCGACGACCTCCTCGCCAGAACGGGTTTGAGTCATGGTCAACCCCTGATGGGCAATCCCGTTGAGTACTTCTAGCCGTTCTAAATATTTCCACGCGCGACGGTATACCCCCTCGTCCAGCAGCGCTTCGACAGTTGAAAGGCAAGCATCAAAGCAAACGTAGGGATCTTCTCGGGTGAGGGGGCGATCGCCCACGGTCGGCTGCAAAATTTCCTGATCGATCGCCCCGATCATGGCAAAGGAAGAAAACGGATAGCCCCGCAGGTACGACCAAGCATTTTCTAAAGCAATGGTTCGTTCTATGCGATGGCACAGATGCTGGAGGTAGTCCTCTGAAGACACCCCGGCGTTACGAATCGCCTGCAGCCGCGCCTGTAAGGCTGCCTGGGCCTGGGCAATCAAAAAATCAAAGCCGCAGTAGTCGCCATGACCGATGGGGTCGGCGAAAGCAAACGCTTCGTAGAACCGCAGCTGCTCCTGGCCGCAAGCCTGCAGGGTTTGACCGACGGTGCGCTTGTGGCAGAGCTTTACTAGGCTGTGGGCCCAAATCGGGGAGGCCACATTCTCACGAATGATGGTTTGGGTAGAGGTAACGTCATGGGCGATGGAGAAATAGGGGTTGAGGCAGGGCAGATCCAGCAGGATGGCTCGATTGATTACTTTAATTACGTGGGAAAGGGAGCCGCCAATGCCGGTACTGCTTACCGAAAAGTCAATCCGCTGCCCATCTTCACTGGCAATTTTTTGGAACACCCGCTGTACCTCTGGCTGATAGCCCTCGGGCACTTTCAGATAAAACTCGCCGATTACCCGAGTTGCCTCCTGGGAGGCCAGTTCGTAATCGCCGGGCCCCGGCAGATCCTTAGAATGGCCCCCATCGCTCTTGCGCTCCAGGCGACGCAGCGCCGGATGCAGCAGTGCCGCATAGGGGCCATCCCCCTGCAGAATGCCGAGTTCGCGATCGGCAAAGGGGAGCGGTCCGGAGGCTTCGATGGTGACTCGTTTCAAGTACACCGGAAACTGATCCGTGAGTCTTTCGTTGGCAACGACTGTCTGAGCTAGCTTGGCGACAAAGGCAGGCTGCAGGTAATGCTGCACATAGGAATTCACCACCATGCTGCCCACAATCAGGCTCTGCTGGTTGCCACTGCGGGCCATCAGGCGACGAATTTCTCGCTGGGCTTTTTGGGTTAGCTGCAATACGGTCTCTTGCTTCCCCTGCCTGCTTTCCGAATGGTGCGATCGCCGATGGGGCAAATCAGGCAGGTAGCTTAAGGCTTTTTCGACCGTTTTCGCAATCAGCTCATCTACTTCATGCAGATTCTCCAGGGCTGGCTCAGCATTGGTGAAGTCTAAGCCGACGGCGGCTTTGTAGATGCGAAACAGCATCTCGTAGTTTTCTAGCCCGCCGATCACTTGCAAAATCAGCACCGCCCGCTGCAGCAGCGTGAGGCCATCCCCCGCAGACAGCCCTAAGCGATCGCGCTCTTGGGGGGTGAGTTCTACCAGGTGATACAGGGCGGTGAGAATATCGCTGATGGTGAGAACCCGAGTGTAAGGCTCCTCATAGGCACGGTAGTCCTCCTGCAAGCTCTGATGCAGATTGCCCAGCATTTCTACAACATCACCCGTCGTCAGGTTAGCCGTCTTGCTGGACTGACTGACGTTTTTCAGCCAGACGTCTTCTCCCTGAAAAACTAGACCAACCGTTTTTCGAAAGTCTTTAGCCCGATTCAGTCGGTTGCTAGTGCCGGTCGCATTAGGGGTGCCATCGCTTTTGCGCTTTATCGCTAAACAGGCACAAAGATAATGATAAATTCGGTAGATGCGCTGATGATCAGCAAGGCTCGAACGGGGCATTTAGATCAGAAATTCTGGCAGAAAAGTAAAAGTTTTAGGATTCTTTGACTTTCATTGTGTTTTTTCAATGAAGCCACCCTGCCACATTCCCACATCTTTTTTGGTAACGCGCGTCACATCTCTGTCGAACAGGGCCGTTTTTGTTGCGGTTTATACGGAAAGTCTGGGGCTATCTCCCCCAGCATCAGCGCTGATTGCCTGGTGGGACTGCCCCAACCCTGATCTTTGCAGATTGGTGTGTCTCTTTGAAGATGAAGCTAGGGAAACCGTCACGGTCAATGGCAAGTTTCCCTAGACGATCACTAGAGGCTTAACTCCAATGATTCAAAGCAGTCTATCCCATAACGTTCGGCTTGTCCTTCCGCAGCGTCAGTATTTTGTGACTCGAAGGCTGTGCGATCGCTAGCGACTCGGTTTTTCGGCCTGCACTCAAAGTATTACCACTGCTTTGACGATGCGGGGCAACTCCGGCGAGTGCGCGCGATTCGTTGGTGCAGACCACCTGCATTTTCTGTCTTCTTCTATTCCTGAGGAATCACACTATGACCCTTCATGCTGAAACGAGCCATCCCTATCATCCTTATCACCCTCACAATCTTGAATGTCCCCGATGTCGGCGGCATACGGTAGTTCTCCAGGGGGAGAGCCGCTACGTTTGCCTCAGCTGCAACTGGTGGCGGGATGTCAGTGAATGGGACTTCCCTTTCTGGCCCCTGTTGTTATTTATCGCCGGTATCGTGATTGTGTTGGTCATCAATTAGAAGCTTTTGTCCACATTGTTTTAGCCTGGTCTTCTCTATGGAGGAGGCCAGTTTTTATTTGGATCACCAGGACTTGCAACCGTAGGATCGGCAAAGGGCGCAGTCCCGTGCCCATCTGTTTGTAAATGTTGGGCCATGTTGTAGCGATCGCCAACCCAATCCAGAATCACCCCCACAACACAGCCCATCTGTTTGTCAGTGATGGGCACGCTGCGCTTTGCCCACCCTACCGATTCTCATCCAGGCATATTTGGCTTCAATTTATCCGTTGTACGGGATGTGTTGGGTCGCGCGGCGCTTGACGCCAACCTACGGGTGCAATTCAAAAATGCTCCAATGCGATTTAGAGAGGCATCTGGAGCGATCGCGCCCTAGCTAGCCGTCCCGTATTTGCAATCAACCAATACGCTGGGCTGCTGGCATCCGCCATGACCTGGCTAGGGCAGCAGCTCACTCAGCTCTAAAGCCCCTTTTTGAACTACCTCTGGACGCGGCCGATCGCCGCTGTCTGTCAGGTCTGACGCCAGGTCAGGGGCACTCTGCAGCTGGGCGTGGCAGTGGACCAGGGCCCGATCGCGACTGGGAAAAATTGACCCGGAGGCCGGGGCAATGGTTTGGCTGCTGATCAGCCGCTGCTGGATGGCCTCCCCCAGGCCGCAAAAGACCAGGGTGCAGTCGTGTTTTTCTGCTAGCCGAGTGACTTTGTCCAGGCTAATCACCGCCGATGAATCCAGGCTGATCACCTGGGAAAAATCCAGCAGCAGATATTGGGGGCTGGTGCCATCGGATCTGAGAATGCGATCGCCCAGCTGCTGCCGCAGGGCCTTAGCCGTGCCAAAAAATAAGCAGCCCCGCAGGCCGACCTCAGCGATAGCATCAGAATTGGGTTTGCAATCTGGCAGTTCAGAGGTTCCCCCATCAGGGGCGGCCCCGGCCTCCACCGGCATCACCGTCTGCACTCGACTGCACTGGATCAAAAACGCGATCGCCGCCAGGCCAAAGCCGACACCGATGCCCGCCATAAAGCCCACGGCATTGATCAGGCACAGGGTCACCCAGATCATCCCGTAGTCGATTTTCGGCAGCTTTACCCACACGGGCACTAGCCACTGCCACAGCAGGCTCAGCCCCAGGTACAGCAGCAGGCTACCCAAAATCGGCTTGGGAAAATAGTTTAAAAATGTGGGCCCCAGCACCAGCACCGCCAGACAGGGCAGAGCTTTAAACAGGCCGGTGAGGCGACTAATCGCCCCCAGGCGATAGACCAGCAGGGTGCTGGGCAGGGCCTGGTTGCCGGCCATGGTGCTGCCCAGACCGGCGGCCATGTTGGCCAGTCCTACGGCCTTGAGTTCCCGGTTGAGGTCCAGGTCTTTTTCTAAAGCCAACTCCAGGCTGCCATTGGTGAGCACCAGGGACAGCAGGCTGACAAACACCAGCAGGCTGAGGGTGCTGCCTGACTGGGCGATCGCCCCCCACTGCACCTGGTGGAGGCTGCTCCAGGTGAGGGGATGCCAGAGACTCCCCTCGGGAAAGGGGCCCAGCAGCCAGCCCTCACTACGCACCACCTCCAGAGGAATGGCGTAGACCCAGATTGCCCCATAGAACAAGAGGGTGGCAAACAGCAGGACTCCAGGCAGTACCAAAAAATGTTGGAACCGCTGGGTGGCCCACAGCAGCATCGCCGCCACCGCTAGCCCCGCCAGCCACTGCAGGGGGCGATCGCCCTGGCAGAGCCAGCCCAACCGGTCAAAGCGGAGGTCGGCACCGGTCATCACTTTGACCGCCCCCCGCACCAGCAGCAGGCCGGTCCCGGC
>PYEQ01000770.1 GCA_003017785.1 filamentous cyanobacterium CCP5
AGATGTGTATAAGAGACAGGAATCGGCGGCAGCAGTCGTTTGATCGTGCCTTGGGGAACATCTAGGAGCCAAAGCTCTAATCCCTCCGGCCGGGTATTGGTGAAGGCCAGATAGCGACTGCTAGGGGACCAGCGGAAGTTGCGAATGCGGGCATCGCTGGGCAAAGCTAGGGTGTTAACTTGGCCAGTGGCAATGTGCTGGACTGTCAGACTGCAATAGCCGTATTCCAGAGCTGGGGCATAGGTGGCGGGATTGATTTGCAGTCCGGCTACCTGGATCCTTGGCTGTGCCAGGCTTGCTAGGGGCTCTAGCGGTGGGTGCTCCAGGGTAAACAGCCACTGGTTATCGGGAGAGATAAAGGCCTGCGGCAGGAAAGGGGCATCCAGAAAAGCCGCAATTGGTTCGGGAGGATTTTGCCAGGTGTCTTGGGCTAGGGCCGGATTAGGCATTAGGCTAATAGGGCTAGGACTTCCATAACCTATCTCAAGGCCATCCAGGGCGGGGCATCGAACCGTACCTGAGGCCTTTGAAGTCAGGGGCGAGAACTTCTAAATCGACGGCAGATGCCCCGCTGGGACTGTTCAATGAAGACCACCAGCTCATCGATCAGGGGAGAGCTAAAGCCGTGGCGGAGCTTATCTAGGGCGGTCGGGGTGGAGAGCCCTGAGGAAAATAGTAGTTTGAAGGCTCGCTTGAGGGTGTGACAATCGCTGCTGGTGAGTCCGGCCCGCTGAAGCCCCACCTGGTTCAGCCGCAGAATGGAGTTGGTGGCTGAACTCTGGGTCATGCAGAAGGGGGGAACATCTTTGGTCACCGTGCAGCCCCCTGAAAGCATAACCAGTCTGCCAATGCGTACAAACTGGTGGACGGCTACGTTGCCGCTGATGAAGGCGCGATCGCCGATTTCGACGTAGCCTGCCACCAGGGCACCGTTCGCCATGATCACCTGATTGCCGAGTTGGCCATTGTGACCGACATGGCTGTTAGCCATCAGCAGGCAGTGACTGCCGATGTGGGTCACCGTGTCAGGCTTAGTACCTCGGTGGATCGTTACCCCCTCCCGCAGAATGCAGTGGTTCCCAATCCGGGTATAGCTGATGGTGGTCTGGTCAAAAGCAAAGTCTTGGGGAATGCCGCCTATCACCGCTCCAGGGTGAACCTGACAGCCATGGCCCAGGGTGGTGTAAGGCAAAATCGTCACATGAGCACCGATCTGGCAGCCATCCCCGATTGATGTGTGCTTAGCGATATAGCTAAAGGGACCGACTTCGACATTTTGACCAAGGGACGCGCCGGTCTCAACCACAGCGGTAGGGTGAATAGGCATGAGCCTGCTGGGAGAAGTTTGGAGAATCTTAGCAGATTACGGCTGCTCTGATTCTGGACGTCTTCCGGCCTCAGGCGTTCCAGAAAGGCTGGGCAAATTTAACTAGCCAATCCTTAATACGAAAAGTGGCTCGACAATCGTCTTCGTTGTAGCGAAGAATCGCGTCGAGATGGGCGCGATCGCCGGTTTCGAGCCAGGCATTATACCAGCAGATGGACTGGGCTCCGTTGGCCCCCGGATCCCGCCAGTCAAACCCAATCCAGCGGGCAATATGCTTGAGGGCATAGCTCTCGATCGGCAGTGTCACCGACTCGACGATGCTTTTGTGAATATCATAAAAACGCTCCACCAGAGGCTCAATGATGGTAGGAGAAGTGCCGTAGAGATCCCCGAGCTTGCGCACGGTCTGGGCCTCATAGGGACAAAAATGATAGATCGGTGCCTCTGGATAGCGGCCGACTAACTCCAAAAAAGCGTTCCAGGCAGCTTGTTCCTCATAGGGGGTTTCAGCGACGAGGGCGTGGAAGACTTCCTGCGATCGCCGATGATCCACGACTAGCACGCCGTGGAGGTAGATCAAGTCCTGGTCAGGGGCCGCTTCGATATCGAAGTAAAGTTCGACTTCGGCACAGGGCAGATCTGTCGGAGTGAGGGGAAATCCGTTGGTTCGCTGGCGGGGAATGGCGCAGTCGCCCAGCAGGGCTTGGGCCTGATGGACCAGCTTTTCGGCCACGGGTTCTCCAAAGCCAGGCATGGGGGCCAGATGTTGGGGATTGGCCTGGGCGAGGGCTTCTACGGTGGTCAGGCGCTGGGCTTGCAAAAACTGATAGCGGGCGGGGGTAACCCCTGGCAGCAGAGACAGATGGCGGGTGGCCTTTGCTTCCTGATAGCACTGGCTAAACCAGTGGCACAAATCGCAGCGGCTATGGGAAATAAATGGCTCTGGGGGGAGGTCGCCAGCCAAATCCCGCAAACAGTTGCTGAGGGTTTCTTGGAACTTGGGCAGCTGGCGTTCCATGTCGACGGCATAGATGCGCCCATGGCGGAGGGCCAGCCAGGCATCCTGGGGCC
>PYEQ01000771.1 GCA_003017785.1 filamentous cyanobacterium CCP5
CGATGGCAGTACACAGACCGAGTCTGAAGCCAGCCCTAGCGCAGGCGAAACTCCTGCCGATCCGACCCCTCAGGCTACAGCCCCCCAGTCTCCAATTCAGGTCAAAATGACCCTGACGGCTCAGTCCTGGTTGCGCATCACCTCCGATGGCCAAACCGAGTTTGAGGGCATTTTGCAGCCCGGCGATAGCCGCCTGTGGACGGCCGATCAGGCCCTAACGATCCGGGCTGGCAACGCTGGTGCCGTCATGGTCAGCTACAACGATCGCCAGGCCGAGGCTCTTGGCCAACCAGGTATGGTCCGAGAGATTACCTTTTCGCCCGCAGAAGCGGTTAGTCTGGCCTGGTAATTGGTCTTTCACCACTCATGGGGCTTTTGAACAGGGGGCACAGAGCATTCTTTAGTTGAAGATTAGACAGGTTAGACGGGTCCAGCGTTTTAACCTGTCTAATTTTTGACGTGCCGACGCTGGCAGCGGCACTGGCGTAGGCATATCGCTTGAGCCCTCACTGATATCCCTAGCTACTGGGCCAATGCTATGTCGGTTAGCTGGGCTGGGCGATCGCCACCTCTTCCTCTGCGGCCTGCTGCATATCCAAAATGAAGGGTATGTTGCTGCCCTGCCCGACGACCAGCACTCGGGGAACCTGGGCACCGCCGTCTTTCCAGGCTTCGATCGCCTCTTTTTGCAGCACCAGAGACCCGCCCTTAGCCTTCAGGGTTTCGGCAATCAGCCGTTGGGCCTCGGCACGACCCTTCGCCCGGTTAATTTCGGCCTGGGCCTCCTGCTCGGCTTCCTGAGCAATGTAGACGGCGCGGCGAGCGCGCTGTTCAGCAATCTGCTTGTCTTCTACGGCCTTGGCAAACTCGGTAGAAAAGGTCAGATCGACCACGCTGGTGTCGAGGACTAAGATGCCGTACTTGTCGAGCCGGAAGGTCAATGCATCGTCAAAGTCTTGCTTTAGCTCAGCCCGCTGGGTAATCGCCTCTTCTACGGTGCGGCGAGCGGCGGCAATTTTGAAGGATTCCTGGGTTTGGGGCGCCACAATTTTAGACACCAGGTTTTCTAACGTCCCCTGGGTGCGGCGAATGTTGACGACCTCGGTGGGGTCAAGGCGAAAGTTAATGGCAAATCGGCCTGAGAGATCCTGCAGGTCTTTGGTTGAGCTTTGGGCGGGTACCTCAAACTTTTGCACGGTGACGTCGTACACATCGACCGTAGAAACCAGGGGCGGTTTCAGATGAATGCCCTCTAGCAGGGCCCCGTCTTGAGATTTTCCCAAAATGCTCAGCACGCCGGCCTGACCGGGGTTGATGATGACAAAGCTGCTGGTTACCAGGGCCAAACCGACAATGGCGAGAAAGCTCAGCACCACTGGTGGCCAGTTTAAAGTCGAAGATTTCAACGGAAGTTCCTAATTGTGCTGCCCTTCTACGGTATCGGCTATTTAGCCGAGCGGGGAGGTTCTTCAGCAAGGCTTTGGATTGAGGGCTGTGGATCAAAGGCTTCGGATCAACTCTGTCATCTCTAAAAATTCGGGTATGCCGTAGCGTGGGTCAAACGAAGTGCGACCTACGAGAGCTTAAGAACCCGTGGGTCTCGTAAACTCGACATCACGCTACTTACTAACCCTAAAATTTAGCCTTGACGCTGCACTAGTCGGGGAGCCCCATCACCTGGCCCGAACCAGCCACCACTTCGCCAATGGCGTAGGCGGCTACCTGGTGCTGGGCCAGCCAGGCCAGGGTCTGATCGACATGGTTAGCAGGAACTACCAGAGCAAACCCAATTCCCATATTAAATGTGTCGTAGAGCGCACTCTCGGGCACCTCGCCTGCCTGTGCTAGCCAGCTAAATACGGGTAGTACAGGCCAGCTACCTACCTCAAGCTGAATACTCTGGTCTGGCCCCAGGCAGCGAGGCAGGTTTTCGGGTAGGCCGCCGCCGGTAATATGGGCCATGCCGTGGATGGCTAACCCCTCTCGACGCGCCTTCAGCACGGGATCTACGTAGATGCGAGTGGGGGTGAGCAAGACGTTGGCCAGGCTCAGGTCGCTGAGGGTCGGTACGACCTCGTCCCAGCGGTAGCCGGTGCCACCGTCGGGGCGCTGGCCCTCGGCAACGACCTTGCGCACCAGGCTAAAGCCATTGCTGTGTACGCCGCTGCTGGCAAGCCCAATGACGCGATCGCCCAGCTGCACCTGGCTGCCGGCTAAAATCTGAGACTTTTCGACTACGCCCACGCAAAACCCCGCCAGGTCGTACTCGCCAGGGCCATAAAAGCCGGGCATTTCAGCCGTTTCGCCCCCCAACAGAGCGCACCCGGCCTGGTGACACCCCGCCACAATGCCCTCGACCACTTCTGCTAGGGCAGCAGGTTCTAGCTTGCCTGTGGCCAGGTAGTCGAGAAAGA
>PYEQ01000772.1 GCA_003017785.1 filamentous cyanobacterium CCP5
ATTATGGATCGCGAAGCGAATTCAATAATCGCTTTGATGAATTCAATAATCGCTCTAGCGAATTCAATCAACGGGCAAGTGTTTTCGAGTAACGCCCTGGTTTTGGGCTGAAGCGGGCGGGCGATCGCCCTTGAGCAGAGAAGACATAGCCTATACCTCGTTCCAATGCTCAGCATTGGAATGCCGATGGGAGGCTCTGCCTCCTCAAACGCAGGGTAGACCCCGGCAACCCTACGCATCAGGGCCGACACCGGGCTATTCGCTACACAAGATTAAGGTTCACAACGACAACCCACTCTGTAGCAATTTTGACTTGCTTAGGGGCTCTAGATAGAGTAGATTACCGATTTATAGCTGTCAGCGTGCAGCTTGTCTTCCCAAAAATTTGGTCAAACGGTACCGGAAGGTGTTGACGCACCAACCGGCACCTAACCCCTTCAACAGGAACGGCTGTCTTGGAGGCTAGGGCTATTATTGCCCAGGCCGCCCTGAACTGCACCAGTTTGGGGCGGCCAAGTTTTTGGGCTTACCTACCCATTCGTCTCTATTGGAGGAAGCCCAATGTTGTGTTTTACCCGTCAAGACCTCGGAGTTCTTGCAGAACTCCGAGGTCTAAATCCCTTGCGCCTAGCTACGCCTAGCCCCCAGCCGGGGCGCGAGCGATTGCGCCATCTGGTGATTGGCTCGCCGGATGGGGTACGCGGGGCGATCAACCACCTGCATTTGCTCAGGTATGCGGAGCAGCGAGAGTGGAGCCGCCAGTTCACGATTCCTGAGTCGGGGATTTTGATTACCCCCGAGCAGGGGGAGGTGTTTAGCTTGCTGCTGCGCGATCGGCAGCTGGGTTAACTTTAAAGGCTTGTAGTCATCGCTTTAGCGATGCTTGAGTAGCCCCGCTGAAGCGGTGACTACGAGCGTGCATATTTATACGACGAGTCTGTTCGCATTCGTTAAAGAAAAACACATTCCCGAATGGCCGTGGGTAACATGGGTGGTTGATGGGACACCCGTACACTACGCATGACGCAACCACCTACCTACGGCCCCCATAACCCGCATCCTCTGTCGCAGATGAAGACAGAGCTGGTTTGGGAAGGCAAGTACGACGAGTACGGCAATCGTCGGGAGGTGGATATTGCCGGGTGCGCCATGCCCTTGCAGAAGATTGAAAGCATTGACGAACCCCGACGGGCCGCAGCGGCAGAGGGGCAGTTGGGCCTGTTTGAGCAGCAAAAGCTGCATCAGGACGACTTTCGCAATCGCCTGATTTGGGGCGATAACAAGCTGGTGATGGCCTCGCTGCTGAAGGAGTTTAGAGGCAAAGTTGACCTGATTTATATCGATCCGCCCTTCGATGTAGTGGCTGATTTCTCGATGAGTGTTCCCATCGGAGAAGATACTGAAACCCTCGACAAAGAGCAATCAACTCTAGAAATGGTTGCTTACAGAGATATTTGGGGAAAAGGAACCAATTCCTATCTTCATATGATGCATGAACGATTCGTTCTGATGCATGATCTTTTATCTGAACGAGGAATCATTTATGTGCATTGCGATTGGCACATGAATTATTATCTTCGTTCTATTTTGAATGAAATCTTTGGATTAGAAAATTTCCTGAACGAAATAATTTGGTATTACTACAACAAAATGCACGATCTCAGAAAGCCTATATTTCCCCGCACCCGTAAAGACCGCTCCCTTAAAACCGTGAGCGATGCTGGGTATACCTATCCGACTGCTGGCACCTATACGGCCTGCATAAAAGTTGTTGATACCTTCGGATGCGACACCTCGATTACCGTAGAGATAGAGGTGTAGTGCCATGCCCGCTAAAGATCTCTACCATGATGCCGTGAAAGCAGCCTTGATCAAAGACGGCTGGGCGATTACTGCCGATCCTTATCATATCCGCTACAAGGATGTCGATTTGTATGCTGACTTGGCGGCTGAACGCCCAATCGCGGCTGAGCGCAAAGGGCAAAAAATTGTGGTTGAGATCAAGAGCTTTGTCGGGCGCTCATTAATGACCGACTTCCACAATGCGATGGGTCAGTACATGGTGTATCAAACCTTGATTCGAGAAACGGCCCCCGAATACAGCCTGTACTTAGCCGTTGACGATATCGTCTATCGCAATTTTTTTCGGCGTGAGGGCATTGAATTTCTCATTCGAGAGAGCCAGATCAACCTTTTTGTTGTCGATATTGACCAACAGGAGATCGTTCAATGGACAAGCTAAAGCTTTATCGAGACATCATTCAAAAAGTACTAACTGAATACCAGGAATGGGCGGCTGGAGCAAAGGAACCTGGCATTCAGCAGTGCCTCTCCTTTGATGTAGAACGCGATCATTACTTTTGGTTTCATGTGGGTTGGCAAGGTAAAGATCGCGATTTTGGTGTAATGG
>PYEQ01000063.1 GCA_003017785.1 filamentous cyanobacterium CCP5
GACCAGCACCCCGATCGAAAACGACTTTCTCTCCCAGGTGTGCCAGGCCTGGGAAGGCGCCGCCCAGTCGGTCAAAGACTACGGCACTCGCCTGGTGATTTTGCGCTTTGGCATTGTGCTGGGCATGGGCGGGGCGGTGGCCAAAATGCTGACCCCCTTTCGCATGTTTGCCGGCGGCCCCATTGGCAGCGGTCGGCAGTGGTTTTCCTGGATTCACCGGGATGATCTGGTCAATTTGTTTATAAAGGCCCTTACAGACACCAAGATGAAGGGGATTTACAACGCGACGGCGCCCAATCCGGTGCGCATGGAGGAATTTTGCCAGACCCTGGGGGAGGTGCTGCACCGGCCTTCCTGGCTGCCGGTGCCAGATTTTGTCTTAGAAACCCTGCTGGGGGACGGGGCCCAGGTGGTGTTAGAAGGGCAGCAGGTGCTGCCGAAGCGCACTCAAGAAACAGATTTTACCTACCAGCATCCCCAGGTGAAAGAGGCCCTTGCCGATATCCTTTAAGCTGTAAGGCGATCGCCCCGTCATCAAGGCTTTATGGCTGACCTCCGCATCGTTTCCCTGATTCCTAGCGCCACGGAAATTATCCATAGCCTCGGCTTGGGTGACTGTCTGGTAGGGCGCAGCCACGAGTGCGACTACCCGGCATCTGTGCAAAGCCTGCCGGTCTGCACCGAACCCAAATTTGAGCCAGAGGGCAGCAGCCCAGAGATTCACGACCGGGTGACGACGCTGCTGCAGTCTGCCCTGAGCGTGTATCGAGTCAAGACTGAAGTGCTGGAGCCGCTCCGGCCTACCCACATTCTGACCCAGGCCCAGTGCGAAGTCTGCGCCGTTAGCCTCGGCGATGTCGAAGCGGCCGTCGCCCAGCTCACGGACAGCCAGCCCCAGGTGATTTCCCTGCAGCCAAATCGACTGATGGACCTGTGGACTGACTTTCAAACCGTGGCCGTGGCCCTCGAAGGCAAGGCGGGCATGGCCCGAGCCCAGGCGGCGATCGCCCCTTTGCAGCAGCGGCTCCATGACCTGGCCAATCAGGTTCAGCGGCTAGAACAGCCGACCGTCGCCTGTATTGAATGGCCAGATCCCCTCATGGCGGCGGGCAACTGGGTGCCCGAACTGGTAGAGCTAGCCGGAGGGCAATGCCTATTCGGCACCGCTGGCCAGCATTCTCCCTGGCTAGACTGGCCCAGCCTGGTAGCGGCCAATCCAGACTGCATCGTGTTTATGCCCTGCGGTTACGATCTGGCCAAAACGGCAGTGGAGGCGAAGCCGTTGACCCGGCGGCCTGAATGGTCAACCCTCAAGGCGGTTCAAAATCAACGGGTTTTCATCACCGATGGCAATCAGTACTTTAATCGCCCCGGGCCTCGGCTGGTTGACTCTGCTGAAATCCTGGCGGAGATTTTCCATGCTCAGCCGATTGGTTCAGGCTATGGCGATCGCGGCTGGCAGCTATTTCGCTAACAGCCTGAGCCCCAGGGCGCAAACTAAAACCCAAGCCCGAAAAGACCTGGGTCCGGAGAAATTTGGGTAAATTCGGCCATACGGCTTAGAAAAAACGATTATCCAACCCCAAGCCCTCAGTAAACTAGAACCTAAGCTGCAGTTGCTGTAGTCATCTCCACGGGGAAGCCAGCTGCTTTCCAAGCCGCGACTCCGCCTCTTAGCAGCGAAACCTTCTCATAGCCTTCTTGACGAAGAATATTAGCGGCCTCAGCGGACTCCTCGTCAGTTTCGGCATACACGTAGAGGTCACGATCGAACTCTAGGCTTTCTTTAGCTCGCTCAATCAACTCTGCCTGGGGCATAGAAATGGCACCCATAACATGACGTTCGTTAAAGGCATCCCGATCCCGGACGTCAATGATGGTCAAGGCTGGCTCACCCCAGTCCAACCGTTCCTTCAAGTCGTAAACGCGGGAAATATCCCTCAAGGGAGAGGGTTTTGGGAACAATCCAAACAGTCGTTTCATGGTGAGGAGGCAGCTGAGACTACTCTTGAAACTTAACAAACCTTTTCGATGTCAGCAAACTTTTGTTTCAAAGCCTCGACAAAAGCGGTCGCCTTTCTGGCTCAAATCATAGAAATAGATCAATTTATACCGTTTATACCGTTTCACATCCATAGGGCAATCTGTGGTGACTGAGGGCGATCGCAGGCACCTGTGTTTCCAGTCAGGGACTTCCAATGTTCAAAATCGTTACGCTGAAATTGGCAATCTATCCATGGCCATGACGTCTGAAATTCAGTCACTGCCAATTGAAGTTGTTCATCACATTGCCGCCGGAGAGGTAATAGATTCCTTGGCTGCGGCATTGCAGGAACTGGTTGAGAACGCTCTCGATGCCGGTGCCACTCGACTGTCCATTGGCCTGTGGCCAGACCAGTGGCAAATCAGGGTCACAGACAACGGCATGGGGATGGACCTGGAGGATTTGCGCCGGGCGGCTAGTCCCCACAGCACCAGTAAAATTCGCACCCAGGCAGATCTCTGGCAAATTGGCAGCCTGGGTTTTCGCGGCGAAGCCCTGCACAGCCTGGCCCAGGCGGGTACTCTCGAAATTTGCAGCCGCACCCAGGCAGATCCAGAGGTGTCTGGCTGGCGCATTCGCTATTCGGCGGCGGGCAAACCTCAGTTAGAAGAACAGGTGGCGATCGCCCCTGGCACCGTCGTCACGGTCAAAGACCTGTTCGCGCCCTGGCCCGCTCGTCGCTTAGGGTTGCCCGATGGTAATCAGCAGCTTCGGGCTATCCAGCGCTCCCTGCAGCAGATGGCCCTCTGCCATCCCCAGGTGACCTGGCAGGTCGAGTTAGGCGATCGGCCCTGGTTTGTAATGGCGGCCGCCCCGACCCCTCGCATGTTGCTGCCGCAGATGCTCAAGAACTTTGAGGAAAGCGATTTTCGAGAAACCACGATCTCTCTGGAGCCCAAGCCAGAACGTCCCCTCCAGGGCAGTCTGTATCTGCTGATGGGTCTGCCAGATCGCTGCCATCGCCACCGCCCTGACTGGATTCGCACCGCCGTCAATGGCCGCTCGGTGGAAATTCCCGAGCTGGAACAAGCTATTTTTGGAGCGTTTCGGTTTACCCTGCCCCGCGATCGCTATCCGGTGTGCTGGCTGCATCTACATGTTCCCCCTGACCAAATTGACTGGAACCGCCATCCGAATAAGTCAGCGATCTATCTTCACCAGAGCGAAGCCTGGGCCGCCCAAGTTCGATCTGCCATTGAGTCGCTACTGTGCCTGCATCCTGCCAGCCTGAGCCCTTATGGGCAGCAGCGACAGATCACCGACTTAATCAAAACCGCTGAAGCGAGCGGTCACTATCCTCTCTCCGATCCCTTACCGACCCAGCAGCCTGCTGCCCTAACAGCGGTAGCGCAGGTTCAGAACCGCTATATTCTGGCTGAACATAAAGGGGGAATCTGTCTGATTGAGCAGCACATTGCCCACGAGCGGGTGATCTACGAAAAGCTGCGCAAAGACTGGCGGATTGTCTCCTTAGAAAGCCCCGTAATCTTAGAACAGCTGTCACCCCGTCAGCTGGATCAGCTAAGGCGAATTGGCCTTGAAGTCGATCGCTTTGGTCCCCAACTCTGGGCGGTGCGCAGTGCCCCAGCCCCCCTGGTTGGGCGCGAAGACCTAGCCGAAGCTCTGCTCGAACTCAGCCTAGGAAGTGATCTGGACTCAGCCCTAGTGGCCACTGCCTGCCGGACTGCGATTCGCAACGGTAAGCCCTTGCCGCAGATTTACATGCAGCGGTTGCTGAATGACTGGCAGCGGACCCAAAACCCCCAAACCTGCCCCCATGGTCGGCCAATCTGCCTCAGCCTAGAAGAAACTAGTCTGGCCCGCTACTTTCGCCGCCACTGGGTCGTTGGCAAGAGCCACGGCATCGAGCCTCTGGGCTGAGCTCCTGCATAGGCTCACGATGTCTGCCAGGCTCTGCTCCAGCTATTGCCTTGGCATAAAGTCGGCCGCTGCAGCTTATTGCCCTAGACGCTGTGCTTTCTTTGATTCCAGGCCTCTGAGAGATGTTCGATCTGTATCTGCTGGATTTGTTGGGAGTTGCGGTCTTTGCCGTTAGTGGCGTGCTCGCTGCCGGACGCAAACAGCTAGATTTGCTAGGGGCCGTGGTGATTGCCACTGTCACAGCCATTGGAGGTGGCACCCTGCGGGATTTGCTCCTCGATCGCCACCCTGTGTTCTGGATTCAAAATCCGGTTTACCTCCGGGTCATTTTGGTGGCAACCGGACTAACGATTATCTACATTCGATTTTGCCGGCCTCCGTTCAAAGCCCTGATGATTGCAGATGCCCTGGGGCTTTCTTTCTTCACTATCGCTGGGGCTCAGATTGCGGAACGGGGCAGCTATCCGGCTATCACCATCGTGATTATGGGGGTGATGACCGGCGTAGCCGGAGGGGTTGTGCGAGATGTGCTGCTGGTGGAAATTCCCGCGATTTTGCGGCGAACTAAAATCTACGCCACTGCAGCGGTGGTTGGGAGTCTCGTGTACGTCTACCTCCAGAACTGGGGATTGGCAGCCCCGGCCGCTGCTTTGATGGGGATGGGAACGATTGCGGCGATCCGATTTGCGGCGATTGTTTGGGGGCTGACCTTACCCACCCTCCAACTGCTCAGGGACTTTGAGAAAGATGGGTGATCGCTCCGGGACGATCGCCCCGCCCTATTGCGTTGGCCGGGCAGGTCTAGACATAGATATTGCTTAAAAGCCGATGACCGGGGCACTGCCCGGTGCGCAAGTGTCCAAACCAGTTATGGCTGAATCTGGACGATGACGCCATAGCCAGCACCGATAGAGCCATCAGTCATAGAGCCATGGCTGGCCCAATGTCCCGTCAGCTAAGCTAGCTGTCCTACTTTTGTTCGGGATGATCGGTTTCGGGATGCTGGACTCCCACATCACAAAGCCGCCGGATGAGCTGATGGAGCCGACCAAAGTCCCTGTGGTTAAAATGCATCACCAGTCGGGGGAGATGGCTGGTTTCGTCTTTGAGTTCCTCTGGTAGGGCAGAGCTTTGGCGAATCTGGCCTTCTGTCAAGATATCGCTGAATTCTTGATTCAGCTGGGCGATCGCCTCTGCCGAAAGCCCACATTTCAGCCGCATGACCAGCTGACCTCTGACGTAGCGACAGGAGTGAAAAACCCGATAGAACCGGGAAATCTCCTCACAGGCATCCTCAACATTGTCGACAATCGTGTAAATGCTGGGATCGTCAGGGCTGATCAAGCCCCGTTCGAGCAGGTTGTTGCGAATGTAGGTGTCCCAGTCATGCCAGTAGCGTTCTCCGGGGCTATCCACCAGGACTAGGGGCATGGGGTCGGCCTTACCCGTTTGCACCAGAGTTAGTGACTCAAACGCCTCATCCTGGGTGCCGAACCCCCCGGGGAATAACACCAGCCCGTCGCTTTCCCGTAAGAAAAACAGCTTGCGGGTGAAAAAATATTTAAAGTCAATTAGCTTTGGATCCGCTGCCATCACCGGATTGGCCCCCTGCTCAAAGGGCAGCTGAATGTTCAGCCCGAAGGATCGCTCCGGACCAGCTCCCTCATTGCCCGCCTGCATGATGCCCCCCCCGGCTCCGGTCATCACCATAAAGCCCAGCTGGGCCAGTTGATGGGCGCACTGCGATGCCAGCTGATAGGTGGGATTGCTGGGTTCCATGCGGGCAGACCCAAAAATTGTCACTTTCCGCACGTGACGGTAGGGATAAAACACCTGAAAGCCCTGCTCCATATCCAGCAGAGCATAATTGAGGATCTTCCAGTCCAGGCGATCGGCCTCCCGTCCCATCATCCGTAAGATGGTCTCTAACACCTGCCGGATGAGCTTGCCATGTTCCATGGTCGGCAGCTGTTCGAGCACGGTGATCAAATCGGCTTGAAGATTGGCAGGGAGATTGGGAGGGAGCGCAACCATAGGTACTAGGTTAATCCTAGACAGCAATTAATTTTATCGGGGATTGATACGCAACGGCGAATGGGCCCATCTCCATAGAAAATCAAAAAGCGGGCTATCAGCCCGCTTTCTATGTGGTCGTCCTAGTGGTCGCCCAATGCTTGTGTCTGAGGCGCTGATCAGCTTAGCGATCGCCCCTAGCCTAGAGATATTTCTCCAGCGTGTTGGCTAAGGTCGTCTTCGGAACCGCGCCCACAACCATGTCTACCCGCTGACCTCCCTTGAAGATCATTAGGGTTGGAATACTGCGAATGCCATACTGGCTAGCGATGCTGGGATTTTCGTCCGTATTCACCTTGACGACCTTGACCTGACCCTCGTACTGCTCAGAAATTTCCTCTACAACTGGTGCGACCATGCGGCAAGGACCACACCAAGGGGCCCAAAAGTCCACTAAAACAGGAACATCGCTTTCTAATACATCTTGCTTGAATGTAGAGTCGGTAACTTGTGCGGCTGCCATGCCTAGATTTCCTTGCCTTTGCTACGTACACAGAATCTTATCACAGACAAAATCCGCCCAAATAGGCTGAGTTGCCATCGATAAGACCATAGGCATAGGTTACACGTAACCCTGCTTAATCGCCTCTGCATCTAAGGAATGACTTTAATTTTGAGTGCCCCCTGAGTGGAGCCGCAGTTTTTATCGATGCAAAGAAAACGCCCAAACCGACTGGCCTGGGCGAAGATGTGGTGTGAGGAGTGAACGGAAACTTTCGTCTCCGCTTTTCTGTATTCTACAGTGGACAATTATGAATCTGCCACTATGGATAGATTCGAACTCTCAAGGAAGGGCGAGTATTGAGGATTTTTCATCAGATATTCCCATCGACTTCTGAAGCCGAAGCATTGAATCTGGAGGATTTTCAGACTACTTGCCCATACCCAGCTGTTGAGCCTTTTGATAAACCTTGCCCTCTGTCAATAGAGAAGGGGCAATGACGACCTCTACCTGTTGCATTTCCTTGAGATTTTTGGCTCCCAAAGTGCCCATGCTGGTTTGCAGTGCGCCGAGAAGATTGTGGGTGCCGTCATCTAGCTGGGCCGGTCCTCGCAAAATCTGTTTGAGGGTTCCCGTCGTACCCACGCTGATGCGAGTGCCGCGTGGTAGTAGGGGGCTTGGGGTGGCCATGCCCCAATGAAAACCCCTGCCCGGAGCCTCTGCCGCCCGGGCAAAGGGCGAACCGATCATGACGCCGTCGGCCCCACAGGCAATACATTTGCAAATGTCTCCTCCGGTTACAAGGCCACCATCAGCAATAATCGGCACGTAACGTCCCGTTTCTTGGAAGTAATCGTCCCGGGCCGCTGCACAGTCAGCTACGGCGGTGGCCTGGGGAACGCCAATGCCCAACACCCCCCGGGAGGTGCAGGCCGCCCCAGGGCCAATACCAACAAGGACGCCAGCGGCACCGGCCTTGATCAAATTCAGGGCCACTTCATAGGTGACACAGTTACCCAGGACAACTGGCATGGGCATCTCGGCGCAGAACTGTGGCAAATCCAGAGGGGTGATTGTTTCTGGGGACAGATGGGCTGTCGAAACGACGGTAGCCTGGATAAACAGCAAGTCAGGCATGGCAGCGACTAATGCTTGCTGATACTTGCTAGCCCCGGCTGGAGTCGTGCTAACAGCCGCGATCCCTCCCTGGGATTTGATTTCAGCAATGCGTTGCTCAATCAGCTCAGGTTTAATCGGCTCGGCGTAAAGCTCCTGCATCAGGCCTACAAATTCGGTTTTGCCAACCGAGGCGATGCGATTCAGAATCGGTTCTGGATCGGTATAGCGGGTTTGAATGCCCTCTAAGTTGAGAACCCCCAATGCCCCTAGCTGAGATAGACCGACGGCCATGTTGACATCGACGACCCCGTCCATGGCGCTGGCGATGATTGGGATTTCTCGATCTATGCCGCCAATTTGCCAGCGGGTGTCTGCCAGCTGCGGATCGAGGGTACGAGGACCTGGTACGAGGGCAATTTCGTCGATTCCATAGGCCCTGCGCACAGTTTTACCGCGACCAAGTTGAACTTCCACCTGCTTTTCCCCAAAAAACCATCAAACTAGACTAGCAAAAAAGGCTTCTCTACCCGTAGAGTCTATGCTAGCTAGGGGGCACCGGTTAAGAATGAAAATTCGATCTGACCTGGCTTCCCTTGGCCATTGTTGAGGTTAGTCCGTAAATCCATGGTTGGTCACAAATTTGCTGAAGATGGATAGAAGGGATCTGTTTCTGCATTGCTAAGCTGATAGCCTGACTATTCGGGTTCCCTTCAAACCTGCTTAAAACTTGCCATTGGAGCCGGCACTGGTGAATCTTTCTTCTCTGACTTTTTTTCGGAATTTGCGATCCTCGAATCGGCAGTTTGCCATTATTGGGCTGGGGCGGTTTGGGAGAGCAGTGTGTACGACCCTCCATGGCCTTGGCTATGAGGTGCTGGCGATCGATACCGATGAGCGTCGGGTCGCTCAGGCATTGACTGACCAGATCGCCGCCCACGCTGTGCAGTTAGACTCGACCCAGCCGAATGCCCTCAGGGAAGCTGGAATTCCCGACTTCGATACGGTAATCGTCGCCATTGGCAACTATGTTGAGGAAAGCATCATCACGACCCTCAACCTGAAAGAGGCTAGCGTTCCCCATGTCGTGGCCAAGGCGTCTTCAGAAATTCATGGAAAGTTGCTAAATCGAGTGGGGGCCGACCATGTAATTTTTCCTGAGCATGAGATGGGCTGTGAGTTAGCTCGCTCATTGACTCGGCCGGGACTGCTAGATCGCTTTGAACTCGATCCGGATAACAGTATCGTTGAAGTGATCGTGCCGAAAAGCTTTGATCAGAAAACTATTGTCGATTTGGACTTGCGCAATCGGTTTGGCCTGACGTTGCTGGCCCTCAGCCAGGGGGGGCATCCAGATAAGTTCGAGATCAATCCGTCTCCGGTGACTCGTTTAAAGGCGGGCGGCGTGATGGTCGTGATCGGTAATAACAAGGGGATTGATCGCCTACCCATGGAGTGAAATGCGCGTAGTTGGACTAATCAGTGGAACTTCAGCTGACGGGATTGATGGGGCTTTAGTTGAGGTTTATGGCACAGGTGCAGCGATTCAAATTGAATTTTTAGAGGGCACCAGCCAGCCCTATGAAGCTGATTTGCAGAGGCGAATTTTGGCTCTAGCCGGAGGGGCTACGATTTCCCTGGCTGAGCTAGCTGAGCTGGATGACGCGATTGCGACGGCCTTTGCCACAACGGCTAAAACTCTGATGCACAGGCCGGTCGATCTGATTGCCTCCCATGGGCAAACGGTTTTTCACCGTCCGGCTACAGCTATTCTGGGGTACAGCCTACAGCTGGGGCGGGGAGCTGCTATTGCCGCGCAGTTAGGGGTTCCGACCGTCAGCGATTTTCGCAAGGCCGACATCGTGGCCGGGGGGCAAGGGGCCCCCTTGGTGTCTCCGGTAGATGTCTGCCTATTCAGCCATCCTGACCAGCATCGATGTATTCAAAACATCGGGGGCATTGGCAACCTTACCTACCTGCCCCCTCGCCAGGAGGTTCCTTTTGGGGGCTCCGGATTGGCCGATTCAGAGGTTGTCGGCTGGGATACCGGTCCGGGCAATTCTCTGTTGGATATTGCGGTTCATCAGCTTTCTAACGGTCAGCAGTCCTATGATCCAGACGGAACCTGGGCCGCCCAGGGCGAGCCCCACGGACAGCTGTTGCAGCGGTGGCTTAGCCATCCCTATTTTCACCAGCCTCCTCCCAAATCCACGGGCCGAGAGCTGTTTGGCTGGGAGTTTTATAGAGCCTGTGTTCAGGGGGCGACAGAATTGAGCTTGAGCCCTGCCGACTTGCTAGCCACCCTAACGGAATTTACCGCTGTCACCATTGCCCAAAGCTATCGACAGTTTTTGCCCCATTTCCCCGATCAGGTTTTCTTGTGCGGAGGAGGAAGTCACAATGCCTATCTGGTTAACCGGCTGCAGCAGCATCTAGCCCCGGCCTCAGTGGCCACGACATCCGATCTGGGCGTGCCGGTCGAATTTAAAGAGGCGATCGCCTTTGCTGTTCTCGGTTATTGGCGCTGGCAGGAATATCCGGGCAATCTGCCTGCTGTGACCGGGGCGAGTCGCGCCGTTCTGCTAGGTGACCTATTCATGCCGAATCCAACGCCTCAGCTTTAGGGGCTCCTTCGTTTTTATTAATAGGAGCCCTGATCGCTCACCTCGTTACCCCTTATTCTTGAATAGAGTTGGGGTGACTCCCATAACCTTGCTGCTGTTTGCTGTTTTCGCTTAGGAATCCATTTGTGGTTCACCAATTTCTCATTGAGCCCGGACGCTGGACCCTTGAGGGCAGCTGGTTAGAGCGGGAAAACCTTCCGGTCGCTGTCAAAGGCAAAATCCTAATTGCCTGGAGCCGCGATGACTGGTTCACAATGGTAATGAAGCTGCTGTTCCCCGATAGCAGCCTTGATGAGATTTCTCTGCAGTACCGGGGGCGTTTAACCGGGGGGGAGCGGCAGTATACGTTTTTATTGCAGCATAGTCTCCTGGGCCGGGTCGAAGGGGAAGGCTGGATTGCTCCGGAGTCCATCATCCAGCGCTACTGGGCTTTAGGCGATCGCCAGCGGCGTACCGGTTTTGAAACCCTCCATCGCATTGGAGAAGAGAGCTATCATCTCTCTAGTGGAATTATGTCCGGGCATTATCTAACCAGCGCCATGGAAGCTACCCTCCATCGACAAGATGCTTGAGCAGTCAGGCCAGTTTTGGAGTCAGCTTTCTAACTTGGGAATCCTGTCCTTAGCAAGGTTTAGTGCAGAGCTGCTCGCAGTCAGATGATTGATCCCCTTCACTTAGTTTATTGAGCGTATCCCAGGAACCAATGGTCAGTCCCAACCCCTGCCTGACTTCCGAGCAGTTTCGTGCGCCGTCGCTGGCTTATTAAGGGGGCTGGTTGGAACTTAATCGGCCTCAGATTCAAAAATATCCCGGAATCTCTATTCTCGGAACGATATACGTTACTAGCCTCCATGTGCACCCACCGCTCAGGCCGCCTTAAACCCTAAACACCTGAAGGTCATTCCCATCATCAACCCTGCGATCTCAACCCCTAGTCCCATGTCAGACCCCAATATAGGTACCAAACTGGTCAATCGCTATCAGTTAGTCAGACCCTTAGGGCAAGGGGCGATGGGTAAGGTCTATATGGCCGAAGATTCTTTGCTAGGAGATGTGAAGGTAGCCGTTAAATTTCTTGCCCAGACGATGCTTGGTGAGAAAATGCGAGAGCGTTTCTTTCAAGAGGCTAAGACCTGTGCTCAGCTAGGGCAAAAAAGTATTCATGTCGTTCGTGTGACTGATTATGGCCTGAACAATGAAGATATTCCCTTCTATGTAATGGAGTATCTAAAAGGGGAAAGCCTCAGCGATTTAATTAACTACCAACCACTTCCTATTCCCCGTTTTTTAGCGATTAGTCAACAACTTTGCCTGGGTTTACAAGCCGCCCATGAAGGTATCATGCTCAAGGGTGAATCGCGACCTATCTCTATTATCCATCGAGATATTAAGCCCAGTAATATTTTGATCGTGCAAGATAATACTTTGGGCGAACTTGCCAAAATTCTCGACTTTGGCATTGCTAAACTGATGCAAGAAGGGGGTGAACAGACCAACTGTTTCATGGGCACATTGGCCTATGCCTCGCCAGAGCAGATGGATGGTCAAGAACTGGATAATCGCTCAGATATCTACAGTCTTGGCATTATGATGTTCCAAATGCTAACAGGTACGCTGCCTCTACGGGCGAGTAGTCATACTTTTGGTAGCTGGTATAAGACGCATCAAACCTCCCAGCCCAAATCCATGCGAGAACTGGGTGTTTCTAGTAAAGTGCCCAAGCTCTTAGAAGACTTGGTCATGAGCTGTTTGGAGAAAAAGCCTGAAGATCGGCCTCAAAGCATTGCTGAAATTATCACTGCCTTAGCGCCGCTAGAAGAACGATTTGTGACCGGCTTTCGGATTAGCCAACGGATTGGAGCAACCCTCGAAAGACTGCCAGTTAACGTCCAGTCTGACACTATTCGAGAGGATCTCCATGAGGATCAAATCTGCAAACTCACAAGCTGGCCGAAAGACAAGCCAATTGCTGAAATCGTTTTTCCCCATGCCTTAACTACCAGTAAAGGCGTTCTCACTACCCTGTGGGCCATGATGTCCCAAGAAGAAGCGAGACGACGAATTCTCAGCACTCGTTACAACACTTTTATTTGTACCATGACTCCCCAGCCCATGGTGCTTTGGCTGACGGTGCTTTACAGCAGTCAGGAGGGCCCTCGGTGGCTACCCTGCTATTTAGACCTTAAGAGTCCTTCAGGCCAGGAAATTGGCTATCACCTTGGTCAGTCTGGCTACTATAAGCTGCTGGTGTTTTCCCAAGAAGAACCGCGTCGTTGTGCTCAGGTTTTTACCTGCAACATTGCCAAACGTCAGCAGCAGCTTCTGCAGGAGTGGATTATGACTGCCCAAACTCGACCCAGTATCGGCAGCGCTGGCACTAGCAAAGAGTTGCTGCGCAATGAGTTCAATAATCGACTAAAGCCTCAAGTGCTTCAGCACTTGAAGTCGGTGTACTTAGACACAGGCTCAGATCTAGCTGACTAGCTCAGCTGAGGTATGGATTCTGGAGTCCGCCACGCTTATTCGAGTTGGGATTTTGGCGGATAAAAGAGAACTGGATGCCAGCTATGCCTGAGTATTTCACGGGTTAGGCTGGGGATTGACCATCTCAAAAA
>PYEQ01000773.1 GCA_003017785.1 filamentous cyanobacterium CCP5
GCTCCCGCCTGGTAGTCGGTGCCGCTGTAGGTGAGGCCGACGCTGTAGCTGTCGCCGCCAGTGGGCTGGAGTCCTGAGGCGGACTGACCCACGGCGTAGGGCTGGGCAAACTGGGTACCCGTTCCCGTCACGAGGCCCCCGTTCTGGAACACGTGCTCATAGGCCAGATCGAGCTGCAGGTTGGGAGCCAGAGCTACCCCGTGCTGGATACCGATCGCCCCTGACATCTGGCCCCGATCAAACATGGAGAAGTTGCCGGTGAGGCGGGTGTCTGAGCCCAGGTCGTATTCCCCCGACAAATAGAGAGAGGTCAGGGAGTCGTTGTCGTACTGGCCGCCGTCGAGCATCTGGTGGGTCAGTCCTAGGCTAATGCCGGGGGTGATTTCCCAGTCGAGGCCGAGCAGGGTGCGGTTGGGATAGATGGCGTCGGCTTGGGATGCCAGGGTGAATTCGTTCAGGGCGGTGAAGGTGACATGGTCGGCCAGGGGCAGGGTGAGCATGGATCGAATCTGATCCGTTGAGCGGCTGAACTCAGGGTTTAGCCGGTCCTGGCGAGCGCGATGAATCCAGTCCACCGACGTAGTTGCGCTGCCGAGGCGCTGCTGAATCCCGGCGCTGATGGTGGTCAGGGAGTTATCTACTCGTTCTCCTGGAACTGCTGTGGTGCCCGGAAACAGCAGCGGTTCTAGAGCGGTCAACGCCTGGGGCGCTATCCCGTAGTTATCTTCGTGGTCGTAGCCAAAGCGCAGGGTGGTGGCTTCGGCCACCTCCGCCTGGAGTTCTGCCCCGTAGCGCCGCTGTCCCGGCACAAAGCTGGTGGTGGCATTATTCGTGAATCCGGGGGATACCGACTGCCAGTAGGCCCGACCCCAGAAGCCGTCGCCAAACTCATTGCTGACCTCCAGTCGATAGGCATCGCCGCCGACGGAGTCCCCACTGGCCATAGCGTTGCTGGAGTGGGCGTATTCTGCCAGCAGCAGGCCGCCGCTGCCAAACTGCACCTGGGCATCGGCTCCGTACAGCTCAAACTGCTGGCCCCCCATGGATTCCTGCAGATAGGTGGCCCCTAGCCAGCTGCCGCTGTCGCCGTCGCGATCGAAGTGATAGCTGATCCGCCCGCCGTAGAGGCTAGTGCTATCCCCCCCTTCGTGCTGGTAGGTGACCACGATTCGCCGCACCAGGGTGCGCCCCTGGCTATCGACGACGGTTCGCAGCACTGGCTGGCGAAACAGCAGCGTGCCCCGGTCGTAGTCGATTTCGTAATCGGCCCCGCGGCTGAGCTGCTGGCGATCGAGCACCCGTCCGGGGCGGTTGAGTTCTTCTAGCTCGAAGAACACTGCCTCGCTGCCCGATACCAGCCGCCGCTGGGAGAGGAAATAAAATCCGCTGGTGCCGTCGGGGGCAAGGGTGTCCCGCTGGAAACCCTCCAGGCTATCACCGTAGATGGCGGACAGCTGAAAATTGCCCAGGTTGTAGTTGCCGCTAAAGCCGTGGAGGGAGCGGTTGATGCTGGTGAACAGCTGGGAGGGCTGGGCGAACTCTTCGCTCTGGTAGTCCCCCCACATCAGGTAGTCCAGTCCGGCGTTGGGTTCGGGGGAGGTGCGCTCTAGCCGCAGGTAGAGGCTGTCGGTGGAGGGGGCCAGGACTTCGGAGGTGGAGTCGTCCACGAACACCGGATAGGCCCGATCGCAGTCATCCACCCGAAACAGGGACACCGTGCCATCGCAGCCTTCATTGAGGGCGCGATCGCTGCGGTAGGCTCCAGTAAACCGCCAGTCCCCAAAGGAGGTAATGGCAAAAGCCGATCCGCTAAAGGAGAGTTCGGTGGAGTTGTCCCCGTCGACGGGCAGAAATTCCCGGTAGCGGCTGTAGAAATCCGTACCCCGTGCCCCCAGGCGAAAATCCAGCGCCCCGGTGAGAATCGTTGGTCGCAGCTCGGTGATGAATTCTGCCCGGGTGTAGGCTTCTAGGTCTCCCCGGGCGGCCCGGATGGTTACGGCTCCGGCGTTTGAGCTAGATTGCAAAGTGGCGCTGAATACCCCCTGCTGGGTCTGTACCTGGAAGCCTGGCTGGTCGGGGTCGTGATCCGCGTCGATGAAGTCGCCCCGGCTGGCATCCAGGGTGATCACCGTGTCCTGGCTGGCGACGTTGCCCTGGGCATCGAGCAGCTGCCCCTGCACCGTCACTGTGGATCGCCCGTCGGCGGGCACCCGGCTTTCGACGGTGGTGATTGCTAGGCGGGCGATCGCCCCCCGCACCATCACCACCGTCGTCGCCGTAGGCAAGGCAGTTTCCCCGATTTGGCCCTCGGCGGTCAGCTGGGTTTCTCCGGGGCGCAGCCCTACCCCATACCAGGTTTGGGTGACCAGGCCGGTTTCTGAGTTGGTTTCGGGACGGCCAATCAA
>PYEQ01000774.1 GCA_003017785.1 filamentous cyanobacterium CCP5
AGATGTGTATAAGAGACAGGCCTAAGATACCTGGCTATATCATTTACGGCACCACAGTGATGCTGTGGCTGGTCTTGACGTTGCAGCCTGCTCTAATGCAGCCAGACTAATGGCCCCGTTAGAAACCACCGAAGTTCGATGGATGCGGCCCGGTCCTTTGCCTGAGGGGGTTAGTCACTGGTTTCGAGCCCTGGCGGCAGTGGCCAGACCGGCGGAATCTCGTCAGGACCGGTACCTGTTGCTGCCCGACCATGCCGATTTAGGCATCAAGCTGCGGGAAGGACGGCTGGAGATTAAGCCGCGCGTTGCCGACCTTGGGGTTCACTCTTTTGGGAGTAAGATTGTGGGACGGGTAGAAACCTGGCAAAAGTGGAGTTTTGATCTGCGGCAAAATCCCGTGGAACCGCTGGTCCAGCTACCTGCTCGCTGGATTGCGGTTGAAAAGACTCGGCAAATCAAGGCTTATCGCCTGGGCGAAGGGCAGTCCCTGGTGCCAGTTCCCCCGATCGCGACTGGGGAGACCGGCTGCGAGGTGGAAATCGCGGAGATTTTTGCGTTCAACCAGCCCTGGTACAGCATTGGCCTAGAGGCAACTGGCCCAGCCGCTGAGCAGGAGAGCATCCTGCAGCGGCTGGCGAGTATTCTGCAGCCCCTAGGCCGTGATGGCCTCCTGACCTTGGAGCATTCCCACAGCTACCCCAGCTGGCTGGCCGAACGGGGATAGCCGGGGCATTTGCCTAGGAAGCGCTACCGGCGAGGGTCGCGGTTTGGCGATTGGGGTCGGAGCGGCGGCGGCGACGGTGATTCCTGGATTGATTCTTCAGTGGGTTTAGCCATCAGCGCAAGGATCGAGACTAGGCGCTCTGGGATGAACACGACAGAGCGACGATGATTAGCGATTGGTCGCAGCGAGGCGCTTGGTAGACCGCTGTTTGGGGTGGAAAAAGCGACGGGCGATCGCCCGTCAGGGCCGGTCTTTGACCATCGCTTTCCGCACTTCCTCAGCCCCCAAGACCAGGAGCGGACATAGTAGCAGCACCACCCACTGCGCCGGATTGAGGGGGGCGGTAGAGAAAATGACCCGCAGGAAAGGAACCTGGATGATCGCGATGATCAGCGTCCATTCCACTAAGATGCCGAACCAGATCAAGGGGTTCGTGAACCAGCCCAACCGCCAGATGGACGTTTTCTCGGAACGACAAGCAAACACGTTGCCGTCCTGGCAGGCGACGATCGCCGCCAGGGTCAGAGTCGTCGCCTGGGCGTAGATCAGCAAAATCGGGGCGGTCGCCGCGTGGCTCAGCAGGGTAGGCGTCACCGCCTGAATCTCGGCCAAGCCATAGCCGTGGGTGTACCAGACCCAGAAAAAAGCGGCCATGCCCAACACCGCTTCCAGCAATCCCAGCCAGCAGTAGGCCCGCAGTAGCAAGGCCCGATCCATCAGGGGATGGGTGTGGGAGCGGGGCGGCTGGTGCATGATACCCGGCTCGGCGGCTTCGGCTCCCAGGGCCAGGGCGGGCACCATGTCGGTGCCCAGGTCGATCGCCAGAATCTGCATAATCACCAGCGCCGGAGGAATCTTCAGCGCCACCATCAGCAGGAAGGGCACCAGCTCCGCCACGTTGGAGGCGAGGATATAGGTGATGAACTTGCGGATGTTCTGGTAGACGGTGCGCCCTTGCTCGATCGCCCCCACAATGGTGGCAAAGTTGTCGTCGGTGAGCACAATATCGGCGGCTTCCCGCGCCACATCGGTGCCATTCAGCCCCATCGCTATCCCAATGTGGGACGATCGCAGGGCCGGGGCATCGTTGACGCCATCCCCCGTCACCGCGACGATCGCGCCTACCGCCTTATAGGCCTGCACCAGCCGCAGCTTGTGCTCCGGCGACATGCGGGCAAACACCAGCTTCGAGCGGTATTTCAGCATTTGCTGGAGTTGGGCCTCGGAAAGGTGATCCATGCTTTCCCCGGTGACGACCCGCACCTGCTCATGGGGGTTGAAGCTGTCATCCAGTAGGCCAATTTGCTGGGCGATCGCCTCGGCGGTCAGGCCATAGTCCCCCGTCACCATGGTGACGCGAATGCCCGCTTGATGGCACTGGGCGATCGCCTCGGGTACCTCGGGCCGGGGCGGGTCAAACATCGCCACCAGCCCCAGGAAGGTGAGGTTTTGCTCCAAATCCTGGGCTTTCATGTCCTGCAGCTCAGGGCCACCGGGCCGCACCGCCAACCCCAGCACCCGAAAGCCCTGACGGGCAAAAGCATCATTGGCGGCGACCACGTTTTCCCAATCTTGATGCTGCAATTCGGCGATCGCACCGTCCCGCAAAATGCTCTGGCAGTGAC
>PYEQ01000775.1 GCA_003017785.1 filamentous cyanobacterium CCP5
CCCTTCTGGATTTCTTCAACGGGGACGCCGTAGGTCTCGGGGATCTGACCGCCGTACTTGTTGATCAATTCCAGCCATTCCTGGGGAACGGAGGAAGAACCATGCATCACCAGGTGGGTGTTGGGCAGGCGGCTGTGAATCTCTTCGATGCGGCTGATGGCCAGAATTTCACCGGTGGGCTTCCGGGTAAACTTATAAGCGCCATGGCTGGTGCCGATAGCGACCGCTAGAGCATCTACCTGGGTCGCTTCTACAAACTGCACGGCCTCATCAGGGTCGGTCAGCAGCTGCTCCTTGGACAGGGTGCCTTCGAAGCCGTGGCCGTCTTCTTTATCGCCCTTCATGGTCTCCAGGGAGCCTAGACAGCCGAGTTCGCCCTCGACGCTAGCGCCGATGGAGTGAGCCACTTTGACCACCTCAGCGGTGACGCTGACGTTGTACTCAAAGCTCGCCGGAGTCTTAGCGTCGGCTTCCAGAGAACCATCCATCATCACGCTGGTAAACCCGTTGCGGATGGCGGAGTAGCAGGTGGCTGGGCTGTTGCCGTGGTCTTGGTGCATGACCACGGGAATGTGAGGATAGGTTTCGACCGCAGCTGTCACCAGGTGACGCAGGAAGTTTTCCCCTGCATACTTCCGAGCACCACGGGAAGCCTGTAGAATCACGGGGCTGTCGGTTTCGTTGGCAGCCTCCATAATGGCCAGGATTTGCTCCAGGTTGTTAACGTTGTAGGCCGGAATACCGTAGCCATTCTCAGCGGCGTGATCCAGCAGCAGCCTCATTGGGACAAGCGCCATATGTATCCTCCTAATATTTTCTTGCTTTTAGGCAGTTAAATTCGCCGGATAGGTAAACTTACTCATCAATTTTAGAACAGATCGACCAGCCAGCGAAATGCCTTGACAATCTAAAAGCTACCTTAAGAATATCAGGAGTCTACTCCAAGTGAGTGTCTGAGCTGATACAGCGTATAGGGAACCTAGCGAACCTGATTAGTAAATCAGCCAGGTGTGATGGGAATGGGTCGCCTGGGATTCGAACCCAGGACCAATCGGTTAAAAGCCGAGTGCTCTACCGCTGAGCTAGCGACCCGTCAATGCCTTGGGGCAATCTAAACGCACCTAATTTGTTTATTGGGCACGGTTCATAAATCTAGCACAATTAGGTTCTTGACACGAGTTTTTGCTGGAAAGTTTTGGAGCATTTTCGGGTCTAACCCCCAGCTCAGATGGAGAGCCCCGATTTGCATAACTGACTAAACTGTGCCCTGACTAGGACGATGGGTTAAGTTCCCCAGCAGGCAGGAATAAATGGCTCAGGTTGGGGATTAGCCGTTCGTCATCGGCTTTAAGCAAAAAATCCGCTGCACTCAACAAAAGTTTACTTTTTGTTGTATCGGTTCAGTGACCACGGCCCTCGATAGTGGGCTGGGCTCAGATTGGATTGGTCAGATTAGATTTAATTAATCTCACCGGAATATCTGGCGGTGCTGGATAGGCGATTATCGGCTAAGGACTGTGGGTTAGCGCGATCGCAAAGGCTACGACTTACTAGTTTTGATAGGGCGATTCGCCTGGTCGAAACGCTCTGCCATCCAAAACTGTCGGCCGGAGCGGAAAATAAAAGCCAAACTGTACGGCTATGTCAAGGGTTTGGGTAAGTAAGTAGTATATGATGGTGTGTCAAAGCATCATTCCAACTAAATAAGAATTTAAGAGTCATGGTTGCCGACCATGCTTCTGGGTATCGGCTAAAGGGATGGGAAACCCGAGAGGCTCAGCGTTTGAAAACGATTTTTCAAACGGTCAATGCCAGCAGTTGCCCAAGCACCTACAACTTTCATATGCATACGTCTTGCTCCGATGGTCGTTTATCGCCGGAGGAGCTTTTTGAGCAGGCGATTGGGCTGGGGTTAAAGGCATTTGCCATTACCGACCACCACAATCTCAAGGGCTATCACCGAGCTGTGCGGTGGCTAGAAGACTGGCAGTGGAGGCATCCTTCCCGCTGTCGCAGCGGTCGTGGCCAGGCGGGTGGCGGCATCCCCAAACTCTTCGTGGGGGTTGAAATCACGGCCTCAATGCTGGATACCGATGTGCACATCCTGGGCTACGGGTTTGACCCAAGTCATGATCAGATTGCTCCCTATCTGTGCGGCTATGCTCCCCGGGGCCAACAGCGATCGGCTGATCAAGTGATTCAGGCGATTCAATCATCGGGAGGTCTGGCGGTGCTGGCCCATCCGGCCCGATATCGACGGGCGGTCGAAGATTTGGTCGCTGAGTCTGTCGGTTTAGGAATTCAGGGAGTTGAGGCCTACTACGCCTACAGCAACCCAACCCAGTGGCAGCCCTGCCCCAAACAGACTCCCCGGATTGAAGCGCTAGCCCACAG
>PYEQ01000776.1 GCA_003017785.1 filamentous cyanobacterium CCP5
AGATGTGTATAAGAGACAGGCCCTACAGCGATTTGCCGATTTTTGTGAAGTCGATTTGCCGACGCAGCTCCGACAGGCATGGGGAACCTACAGCCACAGCCATACCCAGGGACGCCAGCTTCCTTCCGACGCCGATATTCTCGAGGGCTATACCCAGATCCCAAATCCTGCCTGGCGGTTTGTCTACGGCATCATGGCAACCTATGGTCTGCGCAACCACGAGGTCTTCTTTTGTGACTATTCAGACCTGGAGCAAGCCCGTCCTGAAGCCAGAATTACCGTATTAGAAACCACTAAGACAGGGCTCCATGATGTCTGGCCGTTTCCCCCCGAGTGGATTGCGCAATTCAACCTGCGCTATGTCAACCTGCCTCAAATTAATGTAGATCTCAGACATACGACACTCCAACGCATTGGGCAGCAGGTTTCAGCCCAGTTTCGTCGCTATGGACTGCCCTTTTCCCCCTACGATTTGCGTCATGCCTGGGCGGTTAGGACGATACATTTCGGACTGCCTGATACGGTGGCCGCAAAAATGATGGGACATTCAGTGGCGATTCACAACCGCACCTATCATCGCTGGATTACCTTGAGAGATCAGCGGCAGGCCGTCCAGAATGTCCTTCAGCAACGTTAATCTCAATTCTTTAGCTAAAAAAACTCTGGATATCAATACATATTGCTTTGGCCAGGTAGTTAGGTCGTAGACAATCGCTGAAGCTCTCAGGCCTGGGAGCCTATCCGACTCGCTATCGGCCGAGGCATTGGCGCGGTTGCTATGGACGGTTTACCTGTAGAGGTTGATGACCTGGGAGCCCATGGAAATGCCAAATTCGCCATAGACATCCTGACCCAGCAGACCAACATCGCCACCGATCGCCACTAAGACTCCTTCCCGCTTGAAGCCACCCACTTCGATATAGTCCAGATAGCCAATGGGCATTGTGACTTGGCTGCCATCGGCAATGGTCACGATCGCCTGATCGACGATGACGACTCCCAAAGCGTCCGCCATAGCTGGAGTAATCAGAGTGCCGGTCGCTCCGGTATCAAACAGCATGGTGACCTTTTGACTGCCCTTTTGGCCCTTTAGGGTGACAGGAACCAAGGGAGTGCCTCCACGCCTTTGCAAAATAGGAATCTGGGCTACTAGCCCTGGAGGCGGTGAGGCGGGCGCAGTCGTTGTCTGGACAGTTTCTCCACTGGCTCGTTGTTGGGCTACTTTCAGGTTGTTTTGATATTCCTTGATCTTGGTTTGAGCAGTGGCGTAGTTGGGGCTGCTATTGGGTACCTGGCCCATGAGCTCAATCGCCTGCTGCCAGCGGTTGACGGCTAGCTGCCAGTCAGATTCAGAGTGGGCGGTTTGGCCAATGGAAACGGCGCTGCCAGCACGATTGACAGCGTCTCGAAAATAATCGTTCTGGGGTGAAGCTTCCACAGTCGTCGAATGCGAAGAATTGGAAGCGGGGGGCTGCTCTTCAGCGGAGCTAGATATCTGTACCTGGGTGGTTTCATCTGCAATGGGTTGGATTGCTTGGGGTTCGGGGGACTGGCCGCATCCACCAGCGCCCAGCAGCATACCAGTTGCCATTAAAAGTGTTGCTGTTTCTCGACGCCAGCCCATAGTCTCCACCCGTCGTTGTCTACCTCTAGAATCTGATTCGGGAACTGCCTCAACCTACGACCTCGACGATGCCGTCCTGAGACCGTGAATTGTAAGCATACGCTAACTACAGGCAGAGTTTCCCTATGCCAATCATGCCCCGAAGCTATAGGATATTAGCGCCTCTTTAGGGGGCTCACAGAATCGACACAACCAAGGGAATCAACAGTTAAGCGCTTATGGCTTTCTCGGATGCACAACCGGCCTTGCTCGTCTTAGTCGATGGTTCGATCTATCGAGGATTTTCCTTTGGTGCCCCGGGCACCGTCATGGGTGAGGTGGTGTTTAACACCGGTATGACTGGCTACCAAGAAGTTCTCAGCGATCCCAGCTATCGAGGCCAGATCGTCACCTTTACCTATCCCGAACTCGGCAATACCGGCGTCAATCCGGACGATGAAGAGTCGAACGGGCCCCAGGTGTGCGGAGCGATCGCCCGCAATATTTGCCCGCAGCCGAGCAACTGGCGGGCTACTCAATCCCTTCCCGATTATCTTAAGAGCCACAAAATCCCCGGCATTTATGGCATTGATACCCGCGCCCTCACCCGCAAGCTGCGTACCGTGGGTGCCATGAATGGGGCCATCTCTACGACCACGCTGAATCCAGAAGAACTCCTGCGGCAGCTTCAAGACGCCCCATCGATGGAGGGCCTAAATTTAGTTGAGGAAGTTACGACCCGAGAGATTTACGAATGGACTGAACGCACC
>PYEQ01000777.1 GCA_003017785.1 filamentous cyanobacterium CCP5
ACTTGAATGAGGGATTCGACTAATTGAATATTGAGGGGAGATGCCGCCGAGTCCATTGCCTAGCCTCCTAGCTATGTCTATAGCTTACTATTACCCCTTCCGCCTGCCCTGTTCGCGTAGCGGCTCCGGAGGAGCAACGAAGTCGAAGGGCCTTCTGATTTCTGCTTGCCCTGAGCGAAGTCGAAGGGCCTCTAATCAAGGCCCAACTGCTGCTTTAGCGCCTCCGGCACGTTGTTGGCTGTCTCCAGCCCTTTGACGCCCTGCCAGTCTGTGTCGTCATCCCAGGAAATATCTTCCAAATCGGCCCGATCAAGACGCGCCCGATCAAGACTCGCCCCATCAAGACGCGCCCCATCAAGACGCGCCCCAACAAGACGCGCCCAATCAAGACTCGCCCAATCAAGACGCGCCCCATCAAGACGCGCCCCATCAAGACGCGCCCCAACAAGAATCGCCCGATCAAGACGCGCCCCATCAAGACTCGCCCCAACAAGACGCGCCCCATCAAGACGCGCCCCATCAAGACTCGCCCCATCAAGACTCGCCCGATCAAGATCTCTACCGTCAAGAATCGTTTTTTCTAGATTGAGATGATTGAGACAGGTGAGCGCTACTACGTTTTCACGACTAATTCTTTGTCCTTGCAGCCGCGCAATCCAGGCTCCGAAGGCCGCTGGGTCGGGCCAATCTACAGCAGACATCTCTTGAGTAACTGTAGAACAGGTGCTCAAAGCAGCCAGCAGAGCTTCTTCCGCATTAATCGCCCACTGATTGGCCTGCTGAAACCTTAAAGGCGGCTCAATCTTCTCCATCGGCATTCCCTGCCGCAGCATTACCCCAATCAAGTGGGCAAAGGTTTGCTGCCATTGGCTCACTTGTTCAACTGGTCGAAGCGCCACTTCATCCCGCAAAAAGCTGTTTAAGTAGTGATCCATGCGGGTGGGGCCGCAGACTTCGGCCCAGTGCAGCAGGGCATCGCGTTCGTCCCAGCCTTCTTCCATATCCTCTTGGCGTCGGTCTAGCTGCTTTTGAATCCGCTCCATCGCCCGCACGATGCGACAGGCAGTTAAATATTCGCCAAAACTCTTGTGGGTAAATTCAAAGGTGCGCTCGTTGCCGCGCACGCCGCCGCTTTGACGAAAGTAAAAGGCGGCTAGCAGGCGGGTTACTCCAGCCCTTGCGCCCTCTTCGAATATTTCTAAGAGTCGCTGTAGACCACTGCTCTTACAATGGCGCTCGATCTCTCCAATGGTCGTCGTCCGTCCATCCCCATGCCAAGCTGCCAAAGCAATTTCTTCCAGCACACGGATAAATTGCTCCTTGGTCATATCGCCGATCGCCGCATGTTTGCGGTTATCCTCATAGCCCCGTTCATACACCGCGTTCAGCAGATCGGCATAAACCGTGTTCAGGTTGGTCTGCTCCGAGAGGGTAAGCTTCCCCTGCATGTAGCTCAGGGCTACCAGGTAATTCAGCAAGGGCTGAGCGGTAATCTCCGTCAGGTTGCCCCGGTCTAGCTCCTCCGGCATGGCCACGTAGGCTTTCTGGGTGGCTACACCATACTTCTGCCACCAGTCATGGCGCTGGTCGTGGGTTAGTCGCTCGGCAGCGTCTACATAGGATTCACCATCTTCTTTTTCGCGCTTCTCCTCCGCTATGTAGTAGGGCAGTACGTGGAGCACTTGCTGCGGGTCTTTGAAGGACTCCTGTACGGAAACCTCTCGCCCGGTGAAGACTACCTGCAGGCGAATGTTTCGCTGATTGAACAGCTTGATTTTGAGCTGAACTTCCCGGACGAACTCCTGAGCGACTTCTTTCGCCAACTTGCCCTGCTCGGCTAGCTCGTCCAGACCGTCGAAAATGATCATCAGCCGTAAATTGCCATCGTCGGGGTTTAGCGGATTGTCTTTGAGATACTGGTCATAGCGGACGAATTCGCCCACGGATTTGATCAGGTCGCCGGAGGGGTCGAACTGGTGCAGCGGCACGAACAAGACCGGAAACGGGTTCGTCTCCGCGTGATGGGCAGCAAAGATTTTGGCAAAGGAAGATTTGCCCGAACCAGGGCCGCCGCTGATGATGCGAATGGCATCGTTTTTATTCGCCGATCGCAGCCATGCCTGTAAGCATTCTTCCAGATCAACGACGACTCTTTCGTAGCGCTCCCTATCCCCGGATGCGGTCTTGATAGCCACGTCATCGTCATCCGCTTCATGGCTGCGCTTTTGGCGATAGTAGGCCCGCAGCGGCACGTAGATATCGCTGAGGCCAAAGGCCTCAAACAGCATCGGCTCTTGAATCTGCTTTTGCAGCCAGGAATTGTAGAGCCGCCAGCCATGCTCCCGCTCTGTTGCCTGGGTGAAGGGGGTATCAATAGCGG
>PYEQ01000064.1 GCA_003017785.1 filamentous cyanobacterium CCP5
GCAGGCGACACAAACAGCTGGCCCGGCTTGTTCTGGGCGGTAAACTCGCTGACGAAAAAGGCTTCACCTCCCAGCATGCGCCCTAAGCCTCCCATGAAGCCGCCAGTAGCTTTGGATCGCATGGTGATGGAGGTGTCCATGGCAGCCATGGCTCCAGATTCGACGATCACCTGCTGGTGGGGCTGGAGGGTCAGCCTGAGCATGGCGTAGGCGGGAGAGTGTTCGATGTCGTAGGCGATCGCTGGCATGGTTAGGTTAAGAAATCAGAAAAGACTAGATGGTGAAGGGCCCAGCCCAGCTCCCCCTGCCTTGATCAGGGGGTGGCGCAGCCGGGGCAATCCTGTGGGAAAATCTGCTTCATCAATGGCTGAGTTTGAGGCGCATCACCGGGGCGGTAAGCGGCTGCCGACTCGCTGCCCAAAGGCACCGGGATTGTGGGTTTGACAGAACACCTTGCCCCGGCCTCGGAAGTGGCAAATCAGGCCTTCACCCCCCAGAAAAGAACCCAGGATGTTGTTGCCCGCCGCGGCGATGGAGAAGTTCAGCGTCTGCTCAAAAGCGACGATGTGGCCGGTATCCACCACGTAGTCACCGTCCACTTCCACGGTGTAGATGCCGCCGAAGGCACTGAGTAGAATCGGCCCCTGACCGCTCGCGTGGAGCCAGAAGATGGACTCGCCGGAGAACAGCGATCGCATCCCCTGAAAGCCTACATCCACGCTGACGCTAGGGGCACAGGCCAGATAGCCCGTGGACTGAATCACCAGATCTGGCCCGCCCAGGTCGTACTGGATGATGTCGCCCACCAGCCGGGGTGCTAAAAACACGTCTCCGGGGCGCGCCCCGGCTCGGAAGCTACTGACGAACAGGGATTCTCCGGCGGCTAGCCGCTTCAGGCCGCCAAAAATGCCGCCGCCTTTGCCCTGACGCAGGGTGGTGGTGGTGCTTACCTGGCCGTCCATGGCCACCATTGCCCCGGCTTCTGCGAGCACCTCTTCGTAGGGCTCAAGCTGGCAGCGGGCGATGGCACTATCGGGTCGGTGGAGAATGTCGATCTGCATGGCTATTTGAGCTTGATGATTTTGGGCCGCAGGAACCTGACCAGCCCGTCGAGGCTGCGGGTTTGGAGGTAGATTTTGCCGTTGCCCTGGAGTCGGTTGATCAGCCCTTCTCCAGAGGTGACGGAACCCAGGAGGCCGCCAGAGAGGCGAATGTTCATCTTGATGTCAGGGCTGTAGGCCACCAGATGACTGTTATCCACCACAAATTCGCCGTTGACCCGGTGTTCGCTGATGCCGCCGTAGGCTCCGAAAAACACCAGCCCTGGACCAATCAGCCTTAGCTTGAACAGGCCCTCTCCGGCGAGCAGGCTAGTGAATCCGGCCCACTGGACGCCGATATTAACTTTGCCCATGTGGGCGACGTAGGCTCCCGGTTGAAAACAAAGGGATTCTCCGGCTTTTAGCTCCACCACTTCCATGTCGCCGACAGTGCCCTGGGTGAGGACGACTTCGGCGGCCTGGGAGGTGGAGTTGCGGAAGACGTTGACGAAGAAGGATTCGCCCCCGAGAAATTTCTTTAGCAGTGCCTCGATCAGGTTGCCGGAGAACTGGGTCGTCATGGATAGATGACTGTCCATGCTGGCCATGGCTCCGGCTTCGGCGGTGATGGCTTCACCCGGATTTAGAGTGATGAAAGCGGTGGAGAAGGCAGGTTTGTGGCGAATCTCGTAGTGCAAGGACGGGCCTCAACGGTCGGTTGCGGCCTCCAGTCTGGCAGGGAAAGACTGGGGTTGTCAGGATTTGTTAATGAAATGCAATCGGTGGATTGCCTACTCCACTGTGACGCTCTTGGCCAAATTTCGGGGCTGATCCACATCTAGACCCCGCCGGGCGGCGATGTGGTAAGCCAGTAGCTGCAGGGGAATCACCGCCACGATCGGCGATAGCAGCTCCTCTACCTCGGGTACCGGTAGCAGGTGGTCGAAGGTTTCTTCGGCCTCCGCGTCGTTCATGGGCACCACGCCGATCAGCTGGGCATCCCGAGCCTTGGCTTCCTGAGCGTTGGAGAGTACCTTTTCATAGACCGAACCGGGCATGGCGATCGCCACCACCGGCACCTTCGCATCTAGCAGGGCGATCGGCCCGTGCTTCATTTCCCCAGCGGGGTAGCCCTCGGCGTGGATGTAGCTGATTTCTTTCAGCTTCAAAGCCCCTTCCAGGGCAATGGGAAAGTTAATCCCCCGGCCCAGATAGATAAAGTCCTGGGTGTCGCTAAACTCGTGGGCCAGTTCTTCGATATAGCGCTCCTGGGACTCCAGCACCGATTCGATCTGGGCGGGAAGCCGCCGCAGTCCGTCGATGATCTGCTCGATTTTCTCCGGGGAGAGCTGCTGGCGGCGATAGGCCAGATCCAGCGCCAGGAAATAGAAGGCCATCACTTGGGCGGTGAAGGTCTTGGTGGCGGCGACGCCGATTTCGATGCCCGCGTGGGTGTCGATGATGGCGGGTACCAGCCGGGCCAGGGAGCTTTCTGGGCGGTTAGTGATTCCCAGCAGGCGAGGGGCCAGATCGGGGTTGCTCTGCTCAGACCGCCGCTGCTTTTCCATTTCCAGGGCTGCCAGGGTGTCGGCGGTTTCTCCCGACTGGGTGACGCCGATGGTGAGGGTATGGCGGGTCAGCGGCGGCGGCGCATAGCGAAACTCCGAGGCATACTGCACGATGGTGGGAATTCCAGCCAGTTGTTCGAGCAGGTGCTTGCCCACCAGGGCGGCGTGCCAGCTGGTGCCGCAGGCCACAATTTGAATGTGCTCTAGCCCGTTTAGTAGGTCTTCGTCGATCCCCAAAGATACCGGCGGTTCGGCGGCGCGATCGCGGCTCCAGGTGCTGTCGATATAGGTTTCTAGGCCGGTGCGCACCACCCCTGGCTGCTCGTAAATTTCCTTGAGCATAAAGTGTTTGAACCCCTGCTTTTCCACCATGATTGGGTTCCAATTCAGGGTGAGGGGATGCTTGCGTAGGCGATCGCCCTCAAAGGAATACACCTCGACGCCCAGGGGCGTTAGGCGGGCCAACTCCCCATTGTCCATGGGCAGCACCGCCCGGGTGTGGGGCACGATTGCCGGGGTATCTGAGGCGCAAAAAAATTCTCCCTGACCAAAGCCGATCACCAGGGGTGCCTGCTGACGCACCACAATCAGCTCATCTGGGAAGTCGGCGGACACAACCCCTAAGGCAAACGCCCCCTGGAGATCATTGGCTGCCCGGCGGACGGCTTCTAGGAGGGCGGACTGCTGGCTGAGCTTGCCCCCTTCGGGAGGATTACGGAGGTACTCGGCGATCAGATGGGGCACCACTTCCGTATCAGTATCGGAGAGAAAGCTGTGGCCCTTAGCCTTGAGAATTTCCCGGAGCTCACGATAGTTCTCGATGATGCCGTTTTGCACCACCGCCAGGCGACCAGCGGTATCCCGATGGGGGTGAGCGTTATATTCCTCTGGTTTGCCATGGGTAGCCCAGCGGGTATGGCCGATGCCGAGGCGGGCGGGGTTATCAATGCCGTCGATTTTGTCTTGTAAGTTTTGCAGCTTGCCCTTGGCTCGCACGCAGTGCAGTTCACCTTCCGCTACAGTGGCGAGTCCCGCCGAGTCATAGCCGCGGTACTCCAATTTCCGCAGCCCTTCCATTAAAATGTCGCTGGCCGCTCGGGTGCCGATATAGCCGACAATTCCGCACATACGCTACGCCCTCCGACTGCAGGTGAGTGAATATCAACCCAGGATAAATCTTTTCCGATTGTCCCTGTGGGCTGCTGATTAGCATACAGGTTCTATCCCCGTTAGACATTGATGCCGGTAAGGAGGGGCTCAGCCCGGGCATCAGGCTTAAGTAGGAATAAGGAAAGCGGCTATGTGAATAAGCCAATGGGTCGGTTGTCAATGATGAAGATACGGATAAACCCTGAGGATTTGTTTTAGTAACTCGATCGCCTGCTTTACAATCTTCCAACGGGCAGAGGCTTACCTGAACAATCGACACTACTGTTTTCGGAATAGATGTTGTTGAAACAAACTTCAGTGTTGTTAGAGCAAATCTAGCGAGACTTAGCAAATCCAAGTCGAAACACTGCCTAGGGGCTTAAATTCTCTCGTTCCTTGTTGGGGCTTTGCGAGGCTCTGCAAACTGTTCAGGGTTCAACCATGCTTGATGTCATAGAAATTATTGAACTCAGCATGATTGCTGGGCTGGCGGCAGGTTGGCTAGGAGAACACCAACGAACTCGCCGCATGATGATTGATCCCGCTTACGGTATTTATACCCGTGTGGCTGCTGAGGCCAGGCCGCCCAAGTCTGGCAGCATCATTTTTTGGGATATTGACGACATGCGTTCCCTTAACCAGCAATGGACCTATGAGGGCACCGACCAGAAAATTAAAACCGTTCTCAAGCAGGTTAGGGCCGGACGCAACTGCCACCTGGTCGCTCGCTGGTATTCCGGTGATGAATTTATATACAGCTGTCCGTCCAAGGATGCGGCCAGCGCCGCCGACCGGATCCAAGCTCTGTTTAGATCCCAGGGCATTAGTATTACCATCGGCATTGCTCCCATTGTTGATCAGGACTGGCAATCTGCTGTGCGGGTCGCTAGCCTGCTGGTCCAAGAAGCCAAATGTAAGGGCCAGCATGGAGGCGTTTTTCACCCACCCGTTTATGCCCACTGTTAAGCGGAGATAGCAATCGAGCTCATACTTTGGCGATTGCGCGTCGGGTAGACTCCCAGTGATGAGCATTTTTCCCTCAGCAGTCATGCTGAGGGATTTTGGCTGGGGATTGCGTTTGGGTTGCGATTTCTCCGACTTTTTCCGACCACTGCCTACGGAAATATCTAGGAAAACCCAGTATCAATGGTGACATGGGTGCTGTTACAACCCTCCTCGCTGCCCATTGATCGGGCTGGTCATCATGAAAACCGCAATTCATATTCTCTGCGCCGGGATTTTTTGGATCTGGAATACGGCCTTTCTGCTGCTGATTTACTTTGGTTTGCTGCCCGTTGTTGGGATCGGGCTGGTGAGTGCTATCTTCAGCGGCGCGATTCCTTGGCCGTTTACCCTTAGTCTGTTGGGACTGATGCTGGTGCCGCCGCTGTGTACAGCCTTGGGGTGGCGGCTACGTAAGCATCCGGTGCTGCTGATGCGGCTGTTTTATGGCATGGAGGCCCCGCTGCTGGCCCTGTGTTTGCTACGGCTGTTTGTGCTAAGAGAAACGACTCCGGCGAGTAGCTTTGTGTTGGGAGCAGCGGCGATCGCCATTGCCACCTTCACCCTAGAGCTGTTTTTTGGCTATGCCGCCTATCACCGCTCCCTGGCCTGGTTTCAGATGGCGACCCACGCCCTGGTGCTGATGGTGGGGCTATATTTGGGGGGCCTGCTGCTGTTTTATACGGTACCAGTGCTTTGTCTTGCCCTCTATGGGTTCTTGCAGTTTGGCTGGCTGCGCTGGCTGTGGGAAAGCCTCGCCTACACGCCCCCCCATGCCTGGCTGACCATGACCCTGGTGATGTTTGTGTTTGGCTTTGGGACGACCCTGTTCTTAGCCATGCCCTATGCTCTGGTGAATATGTTCTGCCGGTCCTGGGGCCGAATTTTTCAGGGGTTTGGGCGGCAATATGGCTGGTGGCAAGGCGCGCTAGTGACCGGTGGCGTAGCGATCGCCACGGTGGCCCTCTTGTTCGCCACCCAAACCCAGCCTCAGGCGAAAGCCTTTTCTCTGTTAGATCCATCTCCGAGTACGCCAGTGGCCCAGCAGGCGGCGATCGCCCAGTCCGATACCATTCGCGCCGGACTGGTGAATGCGTACCTGCACCGCTATCGCTACCTCAGCCCCTGGCAGGACAGTAATGCCCTGGCCAACTGGTATCAATCACTGTTCGCCATGGGCGACGATCAAGCCCAGTTCTGGCAGGATTTGCACAACCAGTTTTTCGCGCCCTTTTTATATAGAGGCGATCGCGACGATCCGGAGAGAGCCGAGCGCCTCTACGGGGAGTTTTTCGACCAGCCCATCCAAAAGGCCGAAGCCGAGGCGATTCAGCAGGCCCTGGAGTCCACGGTAAATCGGGAAGAAACCAAGGCTGGACTGCTAAATATCGACCAGAACATCGTCCGTCTGGCACGCCAGGAAGTCAGCGTCGTACCCCACGGCGACTGGGCCGATATTACCCTCTACGAACGCTACGAGAACCCCACCCGCGACGACCAGGAAATTTTCTACAGCTTTTCTCTGCCTGAAAGCGCCGCTATCACTGGCCTGTGGCTGGGAGAAGACGGCATGGCCCAGCGCTATCCGTTTGTGGTGTCTCCCCGGGGGGCGGCCCAAAAGGTTTACAACGCCGAGGTGGAGCGAGGGCAGCTCCAGCCTGCGGTGGATCCGGCTTTGCTAGAGCAGGTGGGCCCCCGTCAGTACCGATTGCGGGTGTTTCCGATTCCGGCTCGCACCAGTGCTGGACCAGGGCGTACCCATCTGTGGCTGACCTACCAGGTGATGCAGCAGCAGGGCCAATGGCCTTTGCCTCAGCTCACAGAAAAGCGCAGCATTTTCTGGGACCAAAAAACGGAGCATGAGCGGCTTGGGCGGCCCGTCAAGCTGGATGACAACACCTGGTTTGAGCCGGGAATAGAGGCGAAAACCGGGCAGCCCCATTCCCACACGGTGATGTTGCCGGAGGGCTATCGGGTGACGGCGACGCCTCTGGCGCGAACGGGGACAAAACCCCAGCGATTAGCGGTTGTCGTCGATACCTCCCGCAGCATGACTGAAGTATCCCTGGAGATCGCCGCGAAGGAACTGCAAACAGCAGTTCCTCAGGTGGACTGGTACCTCAGCGCCGCGAGCGGCCATCCTCAAAAGGCCAGCGTTCTCAACCTCCAAGAAATCAGCTTCTACGGCAGCCTACAATTAGCCGATTTGATCAATCAGTTTGCTGCTTTGCAACAGACCGAAACCTACGATGCCATAGTTGTACTAACCGACCAGGGCAGCTATGAGCTGGCAGATGACAGCGCCGACCTCAGCCCAATCAATGCCCCCTTGTGGATTTTGCATATAGGTGGACTGGCCGCCGCCTATCCAGATGCCGTGCTGGAGCTGCTGCAAACCAGCGGCGGCGGCGTGACTACGGAGGTATCAGATCTGCTGCCACGGTTGGACAAGACCAACGGCGGCAGCGCCATCGACGGCTACCGCTGGCAGGTGGCGCCGGTGATAGCTGAAGCCAGTGACGGGAACGATCGCCCCGCCGCCATCGCCGCCCGCTACCTGATTCGCCACCTGAGCCGAGAACAAGCCCTGATCCAGGTTGAAGAACTCGACGCTGTTCATGGGATCGCCAAGCGGGCCGCCGTCGTCACTCCCTATTCGTCGATGCTGGTGCTGGTAGATGAGCGCCAGCGAGAAGCCCTACGAGAAGCAGAACTGGCTAGCGATCGCTTCGACCGACAAGTTGAAGACGGCAAAGACCAGCTCACCCAGCCAAATAATCCCTTCAGCAACCCCGCCTCTGCCCCTGAGCCTGGAATGGCGATCGGGCTGGCCATTGTTGGAACGGTCTTGTGGACTGCTAGGCGACGAAGCTTGAACCAACGATAGCTAGATTGCTATGATCCGCAGCTTTCACATACCTGATGCTAGGACTTTTTCTCCCCTTTCATCACGTTGCTGTCGTTAATGGCCTCTTTGACGATGCCCCTAAATGCTTTACCGAACTGCTCTTCTATGCTTGGGGGCTTTTTTTTCTTAAAAACTTCTTTAGTGAAGGCATACAAAACAATGGCGAATGTGATTAAACCTAGGTCTGGCATTTTGATTGATCTGCTCCATCGTTAGGGGTGGACCGATAGAGCCCTACATTTAGGGCTTGCTTCAGAAATGCTCCCTATATCTAGCGCACATTCTAAATTTAATTGTTTTGATTTCGGTCAATTTGATTACAAACTGTCAAGGCGGGTTTCCAACTGTCAGCATGGTGCAGCCTACCGGGATCTGAAAAGTCTGGCAATTTCGCCATCCTGACTGAACCAGTATGCTGATCTAAAGCATTGGTTATCTACAGTAAACATGGGGCAGAGAGAGTCGCTGCTGATAGCTATTGGCCAGCGCCTAGACTGGCTGCCCGAGCTGAGGCGAGAGGTTTGGATTTTGGCGGCGGGACAGCTGCTGCTGTTCATTGGTCAGGGGTTTACCCTGGTTTACGCTTCGATTTACTTCGTCAATCAGCTGGGGTTTTCGCCAACCCAGGTGGGGCTGGCCCAGGCCAGCAGCGGCTTAGCTGGAACTCTGGGACGGTTCTGGGCGGGTAATGCCGTAGACTCCACAGGGCTGGGTCGGCGGGGTTCGCTATTGCTGGCAGCCGCGATCGCCGGATTGGCCAGCTTTGTCCTGGCAGGGGCTCAAACCTTCCCGCTGCTGGTGGCTGGTAATTTGCTACTGGGGCTGGGTATTAGCCTCTATTGGCCGGCCACCCTCAGCGTCACCACCGACCTCACCCCACCGGAACACCTGACGGAGGCCATGGCCCTGACTCGGCTGGCGGATAATTTGGGGTTGGGGTTGGGAGCACTGCTGGCAGGGCAGTATTTGGCCAGGTCCGGCAGCTATCCGCTGCTGTTTATTTTTAAGGGAGTCGCCTACTGGCTGTTCGGGCTGGTGGTGTTTGCTACCATTGCCGAAACTCGCCCCGATGAGCTGGGCTTAGTTGCCACCGGCCTTGGGGAGCGCCTGCGGGCTTGGGGACAGGCCTTAAGCGATCGCCGCTTTGGGGCCTATTTGCTGGCAAATATATTTTTTACGACCTATGCCGCCCAGATTAGCAGTACGTTGCCGCTGTATCTGGCCAATTATGTGCCAGCAGGCAACGGCGATCAGGGGTTTTCGGAGGCGTTCATCAGCTATCTATTTGTCTGGCATGCGCTGCTAAAAATCCTGCTGCAGCTGCCGGTGACCCGCTGGCTGAGGGCCGTGTCCCACGTGAATCTGCTCCTGTTGTCTCTACTGATGTGGACCCTGGGATTCGGCTTGGTTTGGCTGGTTGGGATCGTCTCGACAGGAGCGCTGATGGTGGCGGTGGCAGGGTTTGCGGTGATTGCGGCGGCTGAAATTCTCTACGGTCCCTCCGCCTCGGCTCTGGTCGGCGATTTGGCCCCGGTGACTCGGCGGGGGATTTACTTTGCCCTAGAGTCAGAATGCTGGTCGATTGGGTTTCTGGTGGGTCCGGCCCTTGGGGGCTGGGGGTTGGATCATCCGGCGATCTTAGGAACCAATCTCTGGTTAGCGCTGGTATCTAGCGCCGCGATCGCTTTTATGATTTTGATTTGGCTAAGGATGCAGCCAGAGGTTTCTCAAGGAGCAGCGATGCCCCTATCGTCAGAGAACCCTTAGATTTTCCTCAGCTCTTTAAAGTTAGCCTGCCAGTAGCACCCGGAAATGCTGTCCAATCGACAGGTGAACCTGTGACCCCTAGAAAAACCTCAGGAACCAGCAAAAGCAAGGCTAAAACTAGCCCCACTCCGTCGACGCCGACTAGCGGCGGTGGATTTAAGGTGCAAATTTTCTATCGGGCTGCCAGCAGCACCATGCCCCAAGCGCCCATCAAAGATGCTCTCTGGTTCGCCACCTATCCGATCATCCCCCGCATCGGTGACTGTCTGTTCCACGACGGTATCTTTTATCGGGTCGAAAGAATCTTTTTATACGAGAACACGGCTGCCGGCTGGTGTGCCGATGTTGAGGTTTCTTTCTACGGTCGCCGGTAGTGCGTTACAGCCCGAATGCCTGTGCTACGGTTATGGGGTGTAAACAGTTTGCTTTCGGTTGGTCTGTCACAGTCTACCTACATTTTTCAGGATATCGGCGTGCGCCGCTCCGAATCGAACTCACACAAATCAAACCAGTTTGGCCAATTTGGAGTTAGCCATGTCGATTTACATTGGAAACCTCGCCTACAGCGCCACTGAGGAAGATCTGACCAGCGTCTTCCAGGAGTATGGCACTGTAAATCGGGTGACCGTCCCGACTGACCGGGAAACCGGTCGTCCTCGGGGATTTGCCTTCGTTGAGATGAGCAAAGAAGCCGAGGAAGACGCTGCTATCGAGGCCCTCGATGGAGCTGAGTGGATGGGGCGCGAACTCCGCGTCAACAAAGCCAAGCCCCGTGAGCGTCAGGGTGGCGGCAATCGTGGCGGCGGCGATCGCAACTATTCCGCTCGCTGGTAGTTTGCTGAGGCTATTTGCCCTCGGTTAGCATGCCAGTGTTGAATAGGTAACCTAAAGGCCCAGGCAAACTGCCTGGGCCTTTTTAGCTTGTGGCCACTGCTCGGCTAACAGCTTCCAGGCTGCCAGCGTGTAGGCTGGTTCTGAGAAGCTACTGAGTTTAGGCTTGGGGCCGGGCTCGTTACCTCACCTGGATTTCACCAAAGCACCCGACTAGGTGAGCTGATTGTGAAGTTACCGATATTGTTTCAGTAAATCCCCGGAGACGGCCATGGGGATTCGGTATGCTTAGAGCAATGGCGGTAACAGGGCCTGAGCAAAAAGTTTTGCGCCGTGTTAGGCGTCTCCTGATGGGACTTCCCCCGACTAAGTTCGGGGGATTTTTTTGTCTAATCTGCTTGTTGACTCAAAAGCGTCTGCTTGTCCCCAGCCCGCAGCGGACTTCTTTAAGATGAATGGATTGAGACATCACGCTATCGGGTTGACTTCAAGAACATGGTGGGACGCGGGCAGGATCTACGTCAAGAATTTCGGGCCTGCCTAGGGCTGGCCACGCCCCTCGCCCTGGCCCAACTTGCTCAGATGGCCACCGGATTTTTTGACACCGTCATGATGGGGCGTTTGGGGAGTGAAGCGATCGCCGGCGGTGGCCTGGGAGCCATTACCTTTAATTTTTTGATGATGGTGGCTGGTGGGCTGCTGTCAGCCGTGAGTCCTTTGGTGGCTGAGGCCTTTGGCGCCGAGGATGGGGCGCGGATCAGGCGCATATTTTGGCAGGGAATAGGTCTTGCCCTTGTCGTCAGCCTGGGCTGCATGGGATTGCTCGGACAGGCTCAGCTGTGGCTACCGCTGCTGGGGCAAACGGCTGAAACGATGCCCCTGACTCAGCAGTATCTCGGCACTGTGCTGTGGGCCTGTCCGCTGGCCTTTGTCTTCATTGCCCTGCGTAGCTTTGTGGCGGCCCTCGGGTTGACTCGCCCGGTCATGGCGATCGTCATAGCCGGCACGGCGATCAACGTAGCTGGCAACTATAGTTTGGCTTTGGGCAAGTTTGGCTTGCCTCCGCTTGGCCTGCGAGGCATTGCCCTGGCCAGCGTCCTTGCCTCACTGCTGATGCTGTTAGCCATGGTGGTCTATTTGGTTTGGCAGCCCCGGGTGAGACCCTATGGGCTGTGGCAGCGGACTCGCCTCAGGCACAGCGAACTCATGGAGCTGCTGCGGGTAGGGCTGCCCATCGGCGGACTCGCTGCTGTAGAAGGCGGGCTATTTACGGTTACATCGTTTTTGATGGCGGGGCTCGGTACGGTGGCCCTCGCTGCCCATCAGATTGCTCTGCAAACCGCTGCCATGACCTTTATGGTGCCCATGGGGGTAGCCATGGCCGCGATCATTCGCGTCGGGCAGCTAATGGGGCAGAAACAGTTTGAGATGGCTCGTCGGGCTGGACAGGTGGCGATCGCGGTGGGGGGCTGCTTTATGGGAGCAATGGCCCTGGTCATGTGGCTGGTGCCAGGGGCGATCGTTGCCCTCTATATCGATATTCAACAGCCCGCCAATCAAGCCGTGGTAGCCATGGCTAAGACTCTACTCGGCGTTGCTGCCGTCTTTCAGATTGTGGATGGGATCCAGGTCACCGCTGCCGGGGCCCTGCGGGGGCTAAAAGACACCCGTATTCCTTTGCTGATCGGGGTAATTGCCTATTGGTGTATCGGCTTGCTAGTCGGCTACGGCCTTGCCTACTGGGGCAATTTGGGAGGCATCGGCCTCTGGTGGGGGCTGGCAGTTGGTCTGCTGTTTGCTGCCATTACCCTTAGCTGGCGGTTCAACCGGCTGCTGACAGAGCGGTGAAGAGGGGAATGGGGAACAGGGAGAACAGGCGAGGTGTAAATTTGTTACCTCATCTCCTCATCCCCATCACCATTTCTCCCATGCCCACCGTCGAAAATTCCCCGTCACCCCTAGGATTTACCTATTGCAACGATGCTCCTCCAGGCGGTGCGAGATGCCCACGCCGAAGAGTTTCTTGCCCAACTGCCCCCGGGATTAACCACGCGGATTGGTGAAAACGGGGTTCGCCTCTCGAAAGGGCAACGGCAGCGATCGGCGATCGCCCGCGCCTTGGTTCACAATCCGCGCGTGCTGATCTTAGATGAGGCCACTGCCTCCCTCGATACGGTATCTGAGGCTTTGATTCAGGCTGCGTTGAAGAATTTAATGCGGGCCCGCACAACTTTTGTCGTGGCCCACCGCTTGTCTACCATTCGCCAGGCCCATCGCCTTGTGGTGCTCAATCACGGACAGATTATAGAAGTGGGTAGTCATACCAATGCTCTGTAACGCTGCACTTAATAATAACCGTCTAGAAATGAGCGCGTCCTACCCTAAAGACAGGTGCAT
>PYEQ01000778.1 GCA_003017785.1 filamentous cyanobacterium CCP5
GCATCGGCAAGGGCCGCATCTGTGCCAGCATCATGCGTTACGCCCAGCAGCAGGGCATGATTGCCCTATTCATCACCAAGGACAAACCCCTCTACGCCGATATGATGCGTGATGTGGGCGACATTGGGATGCGGCGGTTTACGCCCTTCATTACCGATAGCGGTACCGAAATTCCGCTGGCCAATGGCGCGGCGCTGAAGACCGCAGGAGCCGTCAAACAGCAGGCGGAAATGCAGGCGATGATTCAGCGGGGGAACCTGGGGCGCTACAGTGCGGTGTTTACGACCTACAGCCAGATTCAGACCGTGGGGAAGAAGGAACCGCTGCGGCGAAACTTTTTGCGCAAGATGGCTCCCAATGCCATTTTGATTCTGGATGAGGCCCACCAGGCGGGGGGCAGCAAGGGCGGATGGAAGGAAGCGGGGCCACCGGATCGGGCGGACTTTGTGCGGGAACTCATCGACCTGTCATCGGGAGTGTTCTACTCATCAGCCACCTACGCCAAACGGGCCGATGTGATGGATCTCTATGCCCGGCGCACCGATTTGCGGCTGGGCGTCAGCAGCATGACGGCACTGGAGAACATCCTGACCCGTGGGGGTGTGCCGCTTCAGCAGATTGTCGCCAGTAAGTTTGTGGCTTCGGGGCAGATGCTGCGCCGGGAGCGCTCCTATGAGGGCATCTCGTTTCAGGCCAAGACCGTCCCGGTAGATCGGGAGGTAGCGGACGACTTCTCGGCGGCGATGCGAGCGATTAAGGACTTTGACCGGGCCAAACAGAAGGCGGTAAAAGCGATCAGTAATGAGGCCAAGGCGGAAGCGAAGGCCCTGAAGCAGGATGGGGCGATTGGCGAGGTGGGAGCCAGGAGTACCAACTTCACCTCGCTGATGCACAACTGCATTGAGCAGGGATTGCTGGCCCAGAAGGCGGACGCTACGGTGCAGGAGGCGATTGCAGCGCTCCAAAGGGGCGAAAAGCCGGTAATTACCGTGGCCAACACCATGGGCAGCTTCATCGAGGAGTACGCGGAGTCCCAAGATTTGAGTCCTGGGGATGCCATGAGCCTCTCCTTTGGGGATCTACTGGAACGGTATTTGGAGCGATCCAGGGACGTGGTGGTGACAGACTACCGGGGCCACTCCACCCGGCTGCGCCTCAGCGATGACCAACTCGGGGCCGATGCCGTTCTGGCCTATGAAGAAGCCCTGGACTGTATTCGCGAAAGTGACTTCAGTGGCATTCCCATCAGCCCGATTGACTACATCGAGCAGCAGTTGGAGCGATCTGGCTACCGGGTTACCGAAGTCACCGGGCGGAAGGCGGGCATTGAATATGGGGCCGATGGATCCATGGCCTACAAAGTGCGGTTGGGGGAAGAAACCACGGCCAAGGGCAAGATTGATGCCGTGGCCCGGTTCAATGCCGGGGATGCGGATGTCATTCTGCTCAATTGCTCGGGCTCAACCGGGATTTCGCTCCACGCTTCGGAGAAGTTTGCTGACCAGCGGCCCCGGCACATGATTGTGGCCCAGGCGGAACGAGACATTAACGTGTTCATGCAGATGCTGGGCCGGGTGCATCGTACCGGGCAGGTAGCGTTGCCTGCCTACACCTTATTGATGGGTGACCTTCCAGCGGAAAAGCGACCGGGGGCGATCCTCTGTCGCAAGATGGCCAGTCTGAATGCCAATACCACGGCAGCGCGGGAGACCGACATCTCGCTGAACACGGTGGTGGATTTCATGAACCCCTACGGCGAGCAGGTGGTGATGGAGCTGTTGGCGGACGACCCAGAGCTAAATGCCAAACTGGATTTTCCCGCTGTCCAGGGGGATAGCGGTGCCTCAGATATTGCCCTGATCAAGAAGGTGACGGGTCGGATTCCCTTGCTACCCATTGTCGAACAGGAAGCCGTTTACAGCCTGATTGAGTCGGAGTACTGCGACCTGGTGGATCAGGCGCGGGCGATGGGGGAGAACATTCTGGAGGCGGATCAGCTGGATTTGGAGGCCAGACCGCTGGCGCGGATGGAGGTGATGGCGGATGACAGCGAGACGGCCAGCGAGTTCACGGGGCCAGTGTATCTGGAACTGGTGGAGGCCAAGAGTGAGAGTAAGCCGCTGACTCAGCTTCAGGCGATCAATGCGGTTCGCGAGTCGGTGGGATTAGCTGAAGTATCAGCGGTGGATGCCCATGACCCAGATGCCCTGTCCCTGCTGGCCAGGCAACAGGTGGCGACGACCATTACTGAGTTGGAAGCGGAGACCAATCGCTACCGGCAGGCGGCAGTGGCCCAAAAAGAAGACAGCAAGGCAATTGAGAAACTTAACGACCGCATTGAGCAGCAGTTCACTCATGTCTCTGGCGTCCTAGAAACC
>PYEQ01000065.1 GCA_003017785.1 filamentous cyanobacterium CCP5
TCATAGAGCATCACCGCCGCGGCGATCGCCACGTTCAGGGAATCCACCCCGGCAGCCTGGGGGATATGCACCGGCTGAGTGATCTGTTCCAGGGTCGCCGCTGAAAGCCCAGCCCCTTCATTGCCCAGCAGAATTACCGTCGGTGGCCGCAGGTCCACCTCCCAATAGCTGATCCGGGCCTGGGCCTGGGCGCCGATCACCTGGACTCCCTGCCGTCGCCACTGGCCGAGCTGCTGGGGTAGGTCACCCACCGCCACAGGTACCCGAAACCACTGTCCCGCCGAGGATCGAATCACCTTAGGGCTCTCCGGATCGACGCTGTCGGGGCTCAGCCAGACCCCCTCAGCGGCCACGGCAGCAGCGGTGCGAATCAGGGTGCCAAGATTGCCAGGATCCTGCAGAGTCTCGGCGGCGATCGCCAGGCTAGGGGCAGCCGGAAACTCACTCACTGGCTGATGGGCCGCCACCGCCACCACCCCATCCGGATTCACCGTGGTGGCCATGGCTGTTAGCACCTCTGGAGAAACCAGTTCGACCCTGGGACAGTACCCGACCAAAGCATCCCAGAGAGACGGGTGGCGGTCTCGCCACTGCTGGGTACCGTGGACCGCCACCAGGGGATAGGCCACGGCCAGGGCCTCCTGAATCAAGTGAGTGCCCTCCAGCAAAAACTGCTGGTGAGCGCGACGCACCTTAGCCTGGCTCAGCTTGCGAACATGCTTAACCCAAGGATTTTGCAGACTGGTCAGCATAGGGCCGCACCCATCATCGGGAAAGACTCAGCACAAACAACCTGCTTCACTGGTTAGGCCGGCCCGCTGGGCCGAGTTGTGTAGCCGCTCCCAGCCATTTGGCTGAGAATCCCAACGCATAACAAATAAAGTCGAAACACGGCCTTCCATTAAGAAAAATAAATCAGAGTTGACAAAAACCTTAGGCCACAGGTCTTTGACAAGGCCTGATCACGGACATCCTCCGCTTCGGATATTGAACCGAAGATGAATGCGGAACCCGGGACTTGAACCCGGAAGTTCTTGCGAACACTAGAACCTGAATCTAGCGCGTCTACCAATTCCGCCAGTTCCGCCAGCGTGCAGCGGTTAGGCTGCGATTCACCATAGTGCGATAGTCTGGCTCCTCCGTCAAGGGCTTTGGGGGGATCAATCTATTCGGAGAGCCAGCGATTGACACTGATTAATCCCTGGGCTAATCAAAATCAGTCACAACTGAGCATAGCGATTTTGGCGGATTCGGGTAGAATCTAGACGAAATTTTCCATAGATCATTGAGTTACTACCTGGGAGGGCAAAGCTATCGTCACCTCGGCTAATCGGTTGAGTCCATCTGTTTCCCCTGAATCAGACGGGGCCGTTCTCGAAATTACTGGCGGCAAAGGGCTATCAGGCCATGTGGCCATCAGCGGAGCCAAAAACTCTGCCCTTGTGGTCCTAGCCGGATCCCTGCTGTGTTCCCAAAGCTGTCGGATTCGCAACATCCCCTCCCTGGTCGATGTCAATCGCATGCTGGAGGTGCTCCTAGCCTTGGGAGTAAAAGTCACTCGTGATGGCAGCGCCGTTGACATCGATGCCACCGCTATTCAGCACACCCGGGCCCCCTACGACATCGTTAGCCGACTGCGGGCTAGTTTCTTCGTGATTGGTCCCCTGCTAGCCCGTATGGGGGTAGCCAGGGTACCCCTGCCCGGAGGATGTGAAATTGGAGCGCGGCCGGTTGAGCTTCACGTGCGCGGTCTCCAGGCCATGGGAGCTGATGTTCACATCGACCATGGCACGGTCCATGCCTACGTACCTGGATCTCGAGGTCGCCTCAAGGGAGCCCGCATCTACCTGGACTATCCCAGCGTCGGGGCAACCGAAACCTTAATGATGGCGGCAACCTTGGCCGACGGCGAAACGGTCATCGAAAATGCAGCCCAAGAGCCGGAAGTTACTGACCTGGCCAATTTCTGTCGGGCTATGGGGGCGCGCATTCGAGGGGCGGGCACCAACACCATCACTATCGCTGGGGTACCCAGTCTCCACAGCACTGACTATGGCATCATTCCTGACCGCATCGAGGCTGGAACCTTTCTGGTGGCAGGCGCGATTACTCACTCTGAGCTGACCCTGTCTCCGGTCATTCCTGAACACCTGACAGCGGTGATCGCCAAGCTACACGAGGCAGGCGGTCAGGTGATCAGCGAGGGCATGAACCAGCTGCGTTACGTGCCCGGTGATACCATCCGCCCAATTGACTTGCAAACCGGACCGTTCCCCGGATTTCCGACGGACATGCAGGCCCAGTTTATGGCTCTGATGGCTCTGTGCGACGGCAACAGCCTGATTACCGAAACCGTCTTCGAAAACCGCCTGCGTCACGTCGCCGAACTTAATCGGATGGGGGCAGATATTCGCCTCAATGGCAACTGCGCCATCATCAAAGGGGTGTCTCATCTATCAGGGGCACCGGTACTGGCTACGGACCTGCGGGCATCGGCAGCCCTAGTGCTGGCCGGATTAGCCGCCAATGGTACGACGGTGCTGGAAGGGCTGCAGCACCTTGACCGGGGCTACGAGTGTCTAGAAGCGAAGTTCAAACAGCTAGGGGCACAGATTGTGCGTCGCTCCGCCTCGGCGACGGCTGAGGCCGTGATTTCGGTCTAGCCAGGGGGGAGAAGCCGGATCAACCTAGAAAATAGGGGGGAGATAGCTGGTTCCGACCTAGCTGTTTTCCCCCCGCTATACTGAGGGGCAGGCCAGGGTAGGCGGTGATAGAGCCTAGCTGGCAGTTTTTTTCGCGGGGACTGCGGTAATGGGCAAAATTCAACTGCTAGGCCTGAAGGCAGATCAGTTTCGTCATCCCCTTGACCTTCAGGCGACCCAAGCCCTCAGGCAGCTTCCCGGCTTAGACGTGCTGGTGCGGGGGGTGATTGGCCCCCTGGCGGAGCAGTTTTTTTACGCCGAAAACATTGCCTCTAGCGTCCGGGTCAGCGATCGCCAGCTGCCACAGATCTACGAGCTGCTCCAAGAAGCCGCCAAAATTTTGGATCTGGAGCCGCCCCAGGTCTACGTGCGCCAGCATCCGGTCCCCAATGCCTACACCTTCGCCATGCGCGGGCGGCAGCCATTTATGGTGATTCACACATCGCTGATTGAGCTGTTGACCCCGCCGGAGATCCAGGCGGTGATCGCCCATGAGTTGGGACACCTGAAATGCGACCACGGGGTATATCTCACCCTGGCCAATATTTTGGCCCTGGCCGCTACCCAGCTCCCCCTGGGAGAGGTGCTGGTGCAAAATCTCCAGTCTCAAATCATGGAGTGGGTGCGCTGTGCCGAGTTCACCTGCGATCGGGCGGCCCTGCTGGTGGCCCAGGAACCCAAGGTAGTTGCATCGCTACTGATGAAGCTCTCTGGCGGATCGCCATCCCTGGTATCGCAGCTCAACGTTGAGGCGTTCATTGAGCAGGCCCACGCCTATGACGCCATTGGCGAGGATCATCTGGGGGCGGCCATTAAAGAAATTCAAACTGGAGACCTCACCCACCCTCTGCCGGTGCTGCGGGCCCGGGAAATCGATCGCTGGGCCAATAGTCCTGAATATTACCGGATTCTCAAGGGTCGGGCTCTAGATCCTGACCAGCTGGCAGCCCCGGCGTCTCCCGCAGGCCGTTCGACCATGCCTGGATGGCGTAACTGGTAGATGGGGGATAGGTAAATGGGTAGACGAATAAATCAAATTTTTCTTGAATCAGAAAAGGGCGCACAGGTGTGCGCCCTCGGGTCAGGAACCTTTGCAGAGGAGTCCTAGGGAGAGTGGGGAGTCAGCTGGCCTCGAATCGCTCCATTGGGAAACTGAGGGTTGTGAACGTTTACGTAGAAATCCTCCGGATTGTTGAGGATGCGCTGCACAATCCCCATTTCGCCCGTAGGAAACTTGCCCTCTTCCCCTTCGGTGAGGCAATCGCCAGCATTGCCGTCCTCTGGACCGGCTAGGGCCGCGACTACCGGGCCATTTTCATCCATCGCTCCTTCATGGATGTGGGCCGCCATGCCCTCACCCACCGGGACTAGCTGAACGCCCTCAACCGTCAGCATGTAGCACAGGGTAGCGGGGTCACCGTCAACTCCAAACACGTAGGCTTCGCCCATGCCGGTGGCGTCTCCGGCCATTTCGCTAGGGTCGCCGCTGGTAGGGACTTCGGCGCTACCGTCGAGGCTAGCCTCGAGGACGGGATTGGTGTGGCCAGCATAGGCCTCTGGGGCCAAGGCCAGGCCAGCGAGGGCGCTGAAAGCCAGGGTTAAACCGTAAAACCGCTTGATCATAAAATCCAAACCTAACTTGTCGGGTGGTAACTAAACCGGAAAAAACCGGGGGCATGGGGCACATCTGCCGGTAATGGCGCGCCCACTGCATCGAATACGATTCAAATACCGATTTGGATGGCACCGATTTGGATGGCACCGATTTGGATGGCCAGCCTAACCCCTGCAAAGGCTGGTCCCCAGGTGCAGTTCCCAGGTTGGCCTGATTGCGCTGGCGGGGCAGGTTAGGACCTAACCAAAAGCCGATGACTGGGGCACTGCCTGGCGCGCAAGTGCCCAAGCCAGTTGTTCCCCTGCTATAGATTGAGGCAGAGCTGAATATATTCAGCGTCAACGGGTTCTAAGTTAGAAATCGCTAAACCCAGTAGCCGCACCGGACGGCCCGGATCGAGATGGGACCGGATCAGGTCTAGGGCCAGGCATTGCAGGTCTGTCCCTGGAGAAATCAGATCGGCCAGGGTGCGACTGCGGGTGATCTGGTGGTAGTCGGCATATTTAATTTTGAGGGTGAGGGTATAGCCCCGACGCTGCTGGAGCCTGATCCGCTCTGAGACTTTGGCGGCGATCGCCCCCAGGGCATTCTCCATCGCCCCCAGACTATCGAGGTCAGGGGCAAAAGATTTCTCGGCTCCGATAGATTTGCGAATCCGATTGGGGTTCACCAGGCGCGGGTCTTCCCCCCGGGCAACACCGTAATAAAACCGGCCCACCTTGCCAAATCGCCGGACTAAGTCGGCCTCGCTCCACTGCTTGAGGTCCGCCCCAGTGCTGATGCCAAGGCGGCGCATTTTAGCGGCCGTAACCCGGCCAATGCCGTGGAATTTTTCGATTGGCAGGCTTTCGATGAAGGCTGGGATCTGATCGGGGGCAATTAGAGTGAGGCCGTCGGGCTTATTGAGGCCGGAGGCCACTTTGGCCAAAAACTTATTGACAGACACCCCAGCGGAGGCGGTGAGGCGGGTATCCTGCTGAATGTCTTGCTTAATCTGGCGGGCGATCGCGACGGCCGAGGTCATCCCCAGCTTATTTTCGGTCACATCCAGGTAGGCTTCGTCGAGGGAAAGCGGCTCCGCCAGGTCGGTGTAGCGATCGAACACGGCCCGAATCTGCTCAGACACCTGTCGGTAAACGTCAAATCGCGGTTTTACAAAGATCAAATCTCGACAGCGCTGCTGAGCAATGCGGGAGGGCATGGCGGAATGAATGCCGTACTGGCGGGCTTCATAGCTTGCCGCGGCCACGGCCCCCCGCTGTTCCGGGCGACCGCCCACCACCACCGGCCGCCCCCGGTAGGCAGGGTGATCCCGCTGCTCTACAGAAGCATAAAAAGCATCCATGTCAATGTGGAGGATTTTGCGCACAGGGCTGGCAGGTGATCGATACCTGGACGGTAATACCCCCTCCTAGCCGGGGGGTTCTCCACCCGAAAAATGGAGGCCGGTGCCCCACCATTTAAGTATGACCTCAAGTATGAACCGCTATCCAGGAGGGAGTATGTTGACGCTCTATCCCAACGCTGTTTCTCCCCTATTTTCGACTCCGTTTGAGCGCCTGGCGACCGCTACCTTCCCGGCCATCGAGCTCAGAGAAACCGCCGATGAAATCGTTGTCACGGCCTGCCTGCCGGGAGTAGATCCGCGGGATATTCAGGTACAGGCGGACGATCGCAGTCTGGTGTTTTACGGTCAGCAGCGGCGGCAGTTGCGCAACCACTATCGCTACACCACCAGCTACGAGCAGTTTCAGCATGTAATTCCGCTGCCGGCAGCGGTGAGCGATCGCCAGATGCAGGTCGCCTACCGGGGCGATCGCCTGATTGTTACCCTACCCAAAGCCAGTCAGCCCCTGAGGTCAGTCGCTCAAAACTTGCAGGCTCAGGGCCAAACCCTGCGACGCTACTGGCAGCAGGCTAAAACCTGGCTGGGCCATCGACTTCAAGCCTGGGCAGAACGGCTGCTGGCAGGGTAATACCAATTCTCTAAACTGTGGCTACCGACGTTCCCTAGCTCCTCTGGGGCGACAAAGCCGACGACTCCGTTGCTGCTTTGGAACCGCTAGGCCCATAGAGTCTGCTGGCTGAGCGCAGTCGTTCACGACATGTCTCCCAGAGGGAGAAAGCCAGCAGACTCTGTAGTGCCATGCCAAAGCATCGGGATAAGCAGACTAGGGGCGAAAAAGCTGGTGTAGGCCGGCCACTTCCAGGTTTGCCCCTAGATCTAACCCGCTAGCGCAAAGACAGCGAATGTCCGCTAAATGCAGGTACTGCTCAGATATTACAAGGCGTACTCGGCTGGGCGATCGCTGATATTGAATACGCACAGCAGCAGCAGCCTTGGGCCTGCCTAGCCCCAGTGATCATAGCCTAATAATCGTCTTACCAACCGGCAGAGCTATGCCTTTTAGCGATGCTTTTTTGCTCGGAAAAATAAATATATTAGTGCGCCTATTAGCTGGGTTCAAACACTCTTTATCTCCCCTTTAGCGTATCCCCGCCGGGGGATAGCATAAACCTCAAAAGTCCCTAACCTGTATGGAAGAACTCAATTAGTTAGATTCAACTTAATTGGATTCTGTTCAAGCAAAGTTTTTTAATTAAAGAGGAGGTCCTATGACTGACCAAAACAAACAATCCAACTCTGTTCCAGCATCTGACGAAAAGCAAGATCCCATCGTGGCTGAAGCCCGCCGCACCGGCCAGGGAGAGCGCACATCTGGGGCCAAAAATTCAGCGGCTCCTGAGGCTCCTGGCGACAAAAACATGGATAAGCCAGGGGATCCGAACCAGGGCACTGAAGCTCGATAAGCCCTTTTAGCTACTTTGTTTAGCTAGCCAAATAAGTTCCCCATTCTTGAGTTTAGATTGCACCCTAACCTCGGGAATGGGGACATCCTGAGTTGCTGTGGATAGTATGCCGGTTGTTCTTTTTTAGGAAAGCAGTTGGCTACAGCCACCCTCTGACCAACTGTAGTTTGGAGATCTCATCCCGTTATGCACACAGGTTATCGCCCGAGGGCTGAACAGCAGCCCGCTAAGTGGATAGAGCGTCTGGCTCGATTTGGATATGCGGCAAAAGGCGTGGTTTACGTCATCGTCGGCTTTCTCGCCGTTCAGGCTGCCTTTAACTGGGGTGGCCAAGTCGAAGGGTCTACCGGTGCTTTCCGAGCGATCGCAGCCCAGCCCCTAGGTAGCGTCATGTTATTTATCGTAGCCCTAGGATTGATTGGCTACTCCGTGTGGCGCTTCGTCGAGGCTATTCGCGATCCGGAACATAACGATGGTGGTGTAGGAGCCTTCGGACGCCGGTTATCCTATGCCGTTAGCGGGCTGATCTACCTGGGGCTGGAGATCGGGGCCATGGCCATTGTTTTCGGTCGATCCTCTAGCGATTCGGGGTCCGGCAGCGAGGGTGCCTCAACCCTGATGGCGCAGCCCTTCGGGCAGTGGCTGGTGGGCCTAGTGGGGGTAGCGATTGTCGCCTATGGCTTTTACTGCTTCTACAAAGGAATCACAACCAAATTTCGTCAAAAGATGAAAATCTACGAAATGAGCCCAACCGAGGCCAATTGGGCAACTCGAATCGGTCGTCTTGGCCTGATTGCTAAAGGAGTCGTTTCTGTGATTACCGGCTACTTCTTTATTCAGGCTGCTAAAACTGCCAATCCAGGTCAGGCCAGAACCACAGAAGGAGCCCTTCAGACGATTCAGCAGCAGCCCTACGGTGCCTACCTAATGGGCATCGTTGCTCTGGGTCTAGTTGCCTATGGCATTCACATGATTCTACAGGCCCGATATCGCAGAATATCCCCTTAGTAGATCATTCTTATGGTGACTCGATAGCTGATTCAACCTCACCCTTAGAAGGAAGTAAATGAGGATAGTAGCTAGTAGCTTAGTAGCGGGTGAATTTCATCTACATACAGCTAGCCCGTAGGTCAAATCGACAGAAATAGTGCTAATCCAATCGCCATTTTGGTCGTCAGCTGGGCCTGTCAAAAGTTTGATGAAAGCTTTGAATTTGCCAGGGCTAGCTGCCAATAAATCTTTTGTTTCAAAGAGGAAAAAAGTAATGCAATCCAATCATTTCAAAACCCTAACGGGTGCCTGCCTGCTAGCTTTGGGCATGACCGTTGCGCCGGTTTCTAGTGCCGTCTACGCTCAAGATGCGACCCAAACCGAAGCGGTGGAACAAAGCGCAGAGCAGAACTTCGAAGATGCAGGGGAGTCTCTGCAAAATGCTGGCCAGGAAGCCGTCCAGGGAACCGAGGCGGCTACCGAAGCCGTCGAGCAAAATGTTGAGGCTGCAGCTCAAGAAGCCGCCCAAAACGCTTCCCAAGTAGCTGACCAGGCGGCTCAAAATGCTGAGGCTGCAGCCGAGCAGGCAGAACAGGCGGCCACTCAGGCGGTCAACGCCATTGAGAATCAGTCTAACTGGGGTTGGCTGGGGTTAATTGGCTTGGTGGGTCTGTTTGGGCTGGCCGGTGGTCGCCGCTCTACAACCGATAGGACAGTCCACACCGGCACCCATGAAACCTACCGCGAACCGGGGACTGAGACTTACCGCGAGCCCGGTACCCGCAGCAATTACTAAATCAGCGGGAATGTAGCCCAAAGAAAAGCCCCCTGCAGGTCATCTTGGCAGGGGGCTTTTTCTTGGCCGATCGCGCGACTACCGAAACGCGCCTGAATTTAGCTGGGAAACCCCGATTAGACTGCCTGCTCCAGGTAGGTGGTGAGCCGTTCCTCCACTTCCTCCACCATGAACTGGGTGACCAGCTTGAGCAGGGAATCAGCAAAGGGGCCATAGACCGGATCAGCATCCATCAGCTGCTGTAGCTGATGGCGCAGATTGGTGATGTTGGCTCCCCTGGCTTCTGCCATTAAGGCATCTAACACCTCGACGGCAGGTAAAACGAAATCCGCTGAGGATGTAGACGGTTCAGGAAGGGACTCTGTCGTCGATTCATAGTGCCAAACTAGATCTAGTCGCTTGGCAATCATCTTGAATAATGCCTGGGCATCAACAGGTTTAGCCAAGAAATCATCCCCACCAGCCTCAAGGGCCAGGGTTGTGTCAGCCTCAGAAACCGAGGCTGAGGAAACAATGATTTGTGTGCTCTTCAAAAGCTCACTGTTGCGGATGTGGCTTAAAAGTTCAAAGCCGTCCATCACCGGCATTGCCAGATCGGTAATCACCAGGTCGGGCCGCTGGGCGCTAAGCCACTCCAAACCTGTCTGACCGTTTTCCGCCTCTGCAATGGTGAACCCTACCGGGGCCAACAGGCTAGACAGGACGGCGCGGTTTTCCCAGCGATCGTCAACAATCAAGATCGTACGGCGATCGCCTTCATAGCCAATGATCCGATCGCCAAACTCCGGTCCGCCCTGGTGAATCACCCAGTCTGCAGCCAGCGGCAGCAGCACCATAAATGAGAACTCGCTGCCTTGGCCCCGCTGGCTTCGTACCTTAATCGTGCTGCCCATCAGCTGCACAATGCGCTGACTGATGGCCAGTCCTAAGCCGGTGCCTTCAGACTGTTTACGGCGATCTCCCACCTGCTCAAAGGCATCAAACAACCTATTTAAATCTGCTTCAGCAATGCCTACGCCCGTATCAATGATTTGGAAGAGCAGGGATGCTTGAGTCTCAGAGATATCAAGCACCTCCACCCGGAAGGTAACGGTACCAGACTCGGTAAACTTGATGGCGTTGCCCAGCAGATTGATCAGCACCTGTCGCAGCCGCTTTTCATCGGCTTTCACGCCTTCAGGCAGGCGATTGCTGGACTGATAGGCAAAACCAACTCCTTTTTCCTCGGCTTTGATTTTGCACATTTCTACCACGCTCTGCAGCAGGGCAGGAAAGTATAGCGGAGCCGGAGACAGCTCAAGTTTGCGGGCTTCGATCTTAGACAGGTCGAGGACGTCGTTAATCAGATTCAGCAGGTGAGATCCGCACTGGTAGATAATATTGACGCCGTCCCGCTGGGCCTTGGGTAGGTTTTGAGTGCGGGCTAGGATTTGTGCATATCCGAGAATTCCGTTGAGGGGCGTCCGTAGCTCATGGCTCATGTTGGCCAGAAATTCACTCTTGGCCTGGTTAGCGGCATCGGCAGATTCTTTGGCGGTTTGCAGCGCGGCAGTGCGCTCAGCGACCTTTGTCTCTAGGTCTTCGTTAGTTTCTTTGAGTTCGAGCCTGGCCTGCCAGTTCTCATTCACGACCGTCACCAGCAGGTAGGTAGTTAGGGCTGCAACTCCGATAAAGGACTGTAGCAGCCAAAATGATTCAGTGACGCTGCCGCGAGTAAACGTGCCGAGTCCTTGAGCGGTGCCCATCGTAGCCAGGGCCGAGATCAGAACTACTAGCAGGGTGGCTTCGATCGCCCGAAACCGAAAGCTAGCCCACAGCAGCAGCGGCAACATCATATATTCCACCGGGTTACCCACCCAAAAGACGAGGCGGCCAATGCCGATGAGCAGGCCAATGACGATGCCCAGCTCTACCACGTACCGGCTGCGGTTGCCCCGCGATCGCGGCCTGTGGGCTTGATACAGCCAGGCCAAAATGGTCGGAGTAATGATCAATCTGCCGGTCACAACGCTGATTGACCAGGTTTTCCAGACTGCGCCATAGAACTCCCAGGGCAGCTTGCCGGTTAGACAGAGGATACTGACCGCGAAGCTAGTCGTGATTGCCGGGCTGGGAAAAATTAAGACCAAAAACTTGAGGATATTTTGCGATCGCTGAAATAGCTGCCGAGGCTCGAGGAAATGGCTGAGGAGCAAGCCGGTGATCAGCGGTTCTAGGGTGCTAATCAGAGAAATGCCAACAATGGTCGGCAGATCTTGATAGAAGAGCAGGCTGTTAACGATGAGTTCACCCATGAGAATTGGCAGGCTGATCTTGTAGCCGAACAGCCAGACCAGGGCTAGATAAAAGCCGGAAGAGGGCCAGATTGCCGATGCCCCATTTTCGAAGGAAACGGCACCAGACATGAGGGCTAACCCATAATGGATAGCCGTAATACCGAGGGTGATGGCAATGGGTTTCAACCAGGCAGGCGATCGGTTCTGAAGCTGGACGGCTACGGATGGAGTCATAACGGATTTGGCGAATTGGATCGATCTAGATCAGCAAAAAGGCTGAATAGCGGCCATTTCGGCGCGTTTAGCCCATAAGGCACGCTCAGTATGCCCGACCGATCGGAAGAATATTCAAGCCGACGAGAGCTGCTATCCTTAAACTCCCCTAACCAAAATGCTGCTGACAGAGCTGGCGGAAATGGTCGCCGCGCACTTCGAAGTTGGGGTACTGATCAAAGCTGGCGCAGGCGGGGGACAGCAGCACCACCGGGGCGTGGAGTTGGTGGGCCAGTTCGCTACTGCGCACCACTGCATTCTCCATGGTTTCGACGATTTCGTAGTCGCTGTAGCTGGTTTCTTTCAAACGCTCGGCAAAGGCTTCGGCGGCAGCCCCAATCAGCAGCACCTTGGCAGCCTTCTCGTGGATGGCGTTGATCCAGTGGGTGTCGTCGCCGGTTTTGGGGTCGCCACCCGCAATCAAAATAGCCGGGGAAGCGACCGACTGGAGGCCCACCTCAGCGGCGTCGTAGTTGGTGGCCTTGCTGTCGTTGATAAACTCAATGCCCTGCCAGGTGCAGACTTTTTCTAACCGATGGGGCACGCCAGGGAAGCTGGCGATGCCGGTGGCGATCGCCTCCTCATTAACCTCTGCTAAACAGGCTGCTGTCACCGCCAGCAGCAGATTTTGGGAGTTGTGGGCTCCCACCATTTTCAAGGCGTCCGATCGCACCACCGGCAGGCCGTCGAACTTCACCCAGCCCTCTTCGATGTAGGTGATGGGGCGCAGAGGGGCGATCGCTTTACGGCCATGAACGCTGGTCCAGTAGGCTTCCGGGAAGTCCTGGGGAATCGTCTCCCGCAGGCGCAGGTCGTCGCCGTTGAAAATGGCGGTTTCGCACTGGTGCAGCAGGGAGGCTTTGATCGCAAAGTAATTGGCCAGGGTCTTGTGGCGCTGGAGGTGATCGGGGGTGAAGGTGGTCCAGATACCAATGCGGGGGGCGAGGGTGGAAGCCGCTTCGATCTGGTAGCTGCTGAGCTCCGCCACCACCCAGTCGGGAATTTCCTCGGCCAGAGCTAGCTCACAGGCGGCATAGCCGATGTTGCCGCAGGCGGGGGCGGTGTAGCCTGCCGCCTGGAAGATGGCGGCGGTGAGGGCAGTGGTGGTGGTCTTACCATTGGTGCCAGTGATGCCAATCCAGGGGCGGTCCTCCAGGTAGCGCCAGGCTAGCTCCATCTCGCCAATCACCTC
>PYEQ01000779.1 GCA_003017785.1 filamentous cyanobacterium CCP5
ATTTTGGACGGTGGCGATCGCATCCTCGGCGCTGTAGCCTAGCTTGACCAAGCAGGCCGCTACCACTGTGCCCGTGCGCCCGCCACCGCCCCGGCAGTGTACGACCACCGTTTCGCCCACTCCGGTAAAAGCCAAAATGCGATCGACTAAGGCTGTGAACTGACCCAAATCGGTAGGCAGCGAATCGTCGACAATGGGCAGAGTTTCCGTGGCTATGCCCAGATTCTCTGCGTCTTCGAGCAGAGTGGGAATGCCCAACTCTGTCCGCTCTGCAACATCCAGCAGACAGACCAGGCGATCGACACCGTAGCGTTCTCGCTGACTGTTCTTGGCCTCCGTCAGGCCGTTGCTGTAGAGCACAACCCCGTCGCCCACCGCCAGATCGAGACTGTGCTGGGCTACAAAGGGAGTAATGTCGGCCACCAGGCCCACGGGGTAGCCCAGATCTGCGGTATTTATGCGCTCAACCGTGCCGTGGCGCACCGCAAGAATCTCCCCGTGCCGACCGCTGATAGTGAGAGCACCCTTGCAGTAGTTCAGCAGCAGCAGCGAAAGATGATGCTGAGACCCCATGCGCAGGCGATTTTGATAGATCACCGCGTTGATAGCCTGCCAGGCCTGGGCTGAACTGAGGTCGGCCCGGTTGGCGCCCAGAGCGTGCAGGGTGCGCACGGCGGTCTGGGCCATGATCATTAGCACACCGCTTTCCAGGCCCTGGCCGGTGACGTCGCCAATGGCCAGAGTCACGTTGCGATCGGTAACGCCATTCCGCCGAATATCGGTCTGCAAGACGTCGTAGTAATTGCTCCCGACTTCGGTGGCCGCCTCCAGAAACCCGGCCACCTCCAGGTCGGCGATCGCCGCCAGTTCTGCAGTGCGGGGCAGCACCATGCGCTGAATCTGACGGGCTACAGATAGCTCAGCGCTCATGCGGCTGTTGTCCGCCTGGAGGGTCTGGTTGAGGCTGGTGATTTCGGCGTTGGCGGCCCGCAGGGCGGCCTCGGCCTGCTGCCGCTGGGTTACCTCCTGGCGCAGCTGGGCCAGAACCTGCTCTAGCCGCCGCGACTGCTGCTCTAGCTCCCAGCTTGACTGCACACAGGCCGAGACTTCTCCCAGCATTTCAACCACCACCTCGGCCGCCGGAAAGGTCTGGTTCTCCATGCCCAGCCAGGGCAGCGGGCGCAGGGGCGCAGGGCTGGAGTAGACAATGCGAAACTGCCCGTCGGCCTGGGCCTGACCGACGTGGCAGCGCTTCTGCAGATGGTGGTTGGGCTCGCAGTAGACCGTGCCGCCAGGCGCCTCCCAGCGCCGATCGTAGGCGGCCTGGCGCACGGCATTGGTGGCCGTAGTTTGGGCCGCTTCCACGGCAGCTCGCCACAGGTAAACCTGGGTATAGGCGGCCTCGATCGAGTCGGTGGTGACGCGATCGCTTCCGTAGCGCTGCTTAAAGCGAGCCACAAAGCTCTGATTAGCCGCAGTCTCTAAACTTTGAAAATAGCTCCAGCAGGCGTAGTGTCCGGCGGCGGCAGCGCCAATCTGCTGCAGCTCTAGCTCGCCGATGCTGACGGTCAAAATGGGAATGCGATCGGGGGTCAACCCCAGGGCCTGACACTGCTGGTAGAACGGCAGGTTGCTGGGGCCGTTGAGGGTGCTAAACACCGCGTCGGGCTGAGCCGCCAAAATAGCCGCCACGGTATGGCTCAAATCGGTAGCCCCCAAAGGCAGGTAGGCCTCGGCCACCACGGTGCCCTGACGGCGCTTGAGCTGTCCTTTTATCACCTTGTTGGTCACTTGTGGAAACAGGTGATCAGACCCCAGCAAAAACAGACGTCGCTTGCCCTGGGTCAGCAGCCAGTCGAGGGCGGGTTCCACCTGCTGGTTGAGGCACGACCCGGTATAGAACACCCAGGGCGACTGCTCTAGCCCCTCGTAGTGCACGGGGTACCACAGCAGAGCGTTATGGGCTTCTAGCACGGGCAGTACGGCCTTGCGGCTCATCGAAGTCCAGCCGCCAAAAAGGGTCACCACCCGTTCCACGCTCAGCAGGTGCTGAGCCGCTGCCGAAAACTGGCCTGGCTCCGAAGCTCCGTCTCCAACTTGGGGCAACAGGGGGCGACCCAGGACCCCTCCGGCCTGGTTGATTTCGTCCATTGCCATCAGGGCCGCCTCCACCAGCGGAGCTTCGCTGGCGGCCATAGGTCCACTGGTAGAGTGGAGAATGCCCACCCGAATAGGTTCAATGGGTTCAGTAGACGCTGGCTGTGTCATGGCTAAATTGGCTCAGGTACGCCTAGATCCTCTCTTACACGTGATGTGACTCCGAGCCGTGCAGCCCACACCGTTGGCTGATTTTGACCTAGAGTGCCCAAAGG
>PYEQ01000780.1 GCA_003017785.1 filamentous cyanobacterium CCP5
TGTCGAGTAGGGGCATGGTCCGGCATCACAAACGGATGCTCGTCATGGGACCTATGCCGGGGATTTGGCGTGCTCATGGTGAGTTTTGCTCCCAGGTCATTTAGCTAGTGCAACGGTACCGCATCATCGGTACGGGCTCTAGGCCCCCTTAGCCCCAATTAACGCTTAAGCAGACCCGGGCAAATCCAGGTGCCGCCTGACTATTGAGAACTAATCGGATCAAAGCCCGTCATGAGTTGTTAATGGATTCCCCAGGCTATCTGTGCTCGGAGGCTGCCGTGACGGCTATTCTCCGGCGCAGGCTGCTGCCATCAGATCTAGGCGACGAATGCCAGCGCAACCCAATTCCTTTGGCGTAGTGAAGCGATAGCAAAGAGCCGCTAGTAAGAATCTAGATCTATCGCCAATTGCAAAGATAGTGGGTTCTATGATGTGCAATCTGTTGCCGCTAATACAGTTGTTACTACAAGTTTTGAAAATCTTCTTTCTCCTGGTCGTGATCACCCCAAGCCGCCTATTGTGTTGTCAGGAAAGTCGCCTTTCTATAGGACATGCTTGTGTGGATAATCACCACGGCAGCAATGCCAGGTGGTTACCCCTGACCCACCTCTAATCCCTTCAGGGCATGAATCTTAGTGGTCCCAGGCTGATCGGTTTGGCCAGTCAGAGGCCGTGAACTCCAGGGCTGTTGCAGCGCTAATCAGGGCAGCCTGGGAAGTTGGTCGAGGCCGCGCCTGCTGAAATCAAATGGAACGATGACATGAATTAAATTCATATAAAAAATGTAATCGAGATAACGATCTCGCTTTTTCAATCCCGATATTCTCCTTGACTATAAACTTGTAATAACAAGTTAAATTAGGATCGTTTAATAAGGTTCAGTTAAGGTTTGGCTCAAGGTGTGGGGTTTTTGAGGAAGCCCTAAGGTTGGAGCTGAACAAGGATTAGTGCGGCAAGTAAACACCTACGGCAGCTAGAGATTGCCAACAGCACTTGGAGGGATGGTATGACTCAGCCAGAAGTATCAGTTAGCGGTTCGATGGCCCTGTGCAATGAAACTAGCGCCCCCGGGCCGAACAGTACGACAGTAACCCCGATCGCTCCCTCCCATGCCGGGACGGTGGTTCCGATTGATCGAGGCCGGGAAATGGGGCTGCCGGGGATGGCCTACACCAGCGGTCGCTATCTTCAGCGAGAGCGGGAAACGGTGTTTGCTCAACACTGGGTGTGCGTAGGGTTGGCCTCAGATGTTCCGAATCCTGGCGATACGATACCGGCCAATGTGGCGGGTATTCCGATTATTTTGCTGCGCGATCGCACTGGCGAAATCCGGGCCTTTCACAACATCTGTAGCCATCGCGGGCTACAGCTCGTCGATAAACCCTGCAATATCCAGGGCAAAATTCGCTGTCCCTACCATTCCTGGGCCTACGGCACCGATGGCAGCTTGAAGTCTACGCCTCACTTTGGCGGCTACTACAAAGACAGCTACGACGGCTTTGATCGCAGTAGTAAGGGCCTAGCGCCGATTCGCTGCGATCGCTGGCTCGACATGATTTTCGTTAACCTTTCTGGCAATGCAGTTCCCCTGGAAGACTATTTGAAACCTGCCAGCGATCGCTGGGCCTGCTACGACCTGACTCAGCTACGGCGCGAACCCCGCGAACTTAACTACACCTGCAAAGCCAACTGGAAGCTTGCCGTCGAAAATTTCTCTGAAAGCTACCACCTTGCCTGGGTCCATCCCGCCCTCAACGACTGCTCCCGCATGGAAGACCACTTCGGCTTTGATGTCGGCGACACCCATGTGGGTCAGGGCAGCCTGAAATACGTCAGCGGTCAGATTGAAGGCCGCACCCTGCCTACCTTTGACAACCTCGCGACCATTGGCAAAGAAAAAGTCGCCGAATACATCACCGTCTTCCCCAACCTGATGCTGGGGGTGCCTCCCGACTACTTCCTGGTGATGACGGTCAACCCTATCAGCGCCGGTCGCACTCAGGAACGGCTCACCTTCTACTTCGTTAGCGATGAAGCCATGACCCCGGAAAAGCAGGCCCTACGCCACCTGCCCATTGATCTGTGGGATGTCACCAACGACGAAGACATCACCATGATCGAGCGGCTGCAGACTGGCCGTCAGTCCCCCAAATTTGACGGCGGCTGCTTCTCCCCTGAGCTTGAAAAGACTGTTTATCGCTTCCAGCAGAAGATTGCCGAAGTTGTTGGTAGCTAGTGATGAAGGGGTGAGGGGGTGAGGCAATAGGAGAGTTTTAAGTGCAGAGTTTTGAGTGCAGAGTTTTGAGTGTTAAGTTTTCGCTGCCCAGCCAGCATTCAAAACTCAAAACTCAAAACTGCTCTCTCCTCCCC
>PYEQ01000781.1 GCA_003017785.1 filamentous cyanobacterium CCP5
CGGCTGATTCAGCTCATTCAAAACCCTGAACTGGATCCGCTGCTCCTGAGTGAGTTTCCGGCGGACCGTCGCAATGAGGAGCTAGTCGCCCTTACTGACACCAACGAAGCCGCCGTCGCCAAACACAGCCTGGATGCCGAACTGCGCCACTGGCAGGACGGTCGTCCCATCCTGGCCCGTCAGTGGGTGCAGCAGCTCTATGAAGAGGTATGGCCGATCGCAAAGGCCAACGGCCTGAGCTGCTTCCTCAGCCCGGTCAAGAAAATTTTGCGGGAGGGCAACGAAGCTCAGCGCTGGCTGCGGCAGTACGGTACCGGGCAGTCGGTGGCCCAGGTAGTGCAGGGCGCGATCGCAGAGGTTGCCACCACCGAGGCGCTCCTGGCCCAGGAACTCTGCGAACCCTGCGCAGCCTAGGGTTACCATCGGCCAGCTAGGAGTAAGAAATTGCTTATAGGTGCCATAAGGAAAGCTTTTCCAGTAAAATCCGATCCCCCACTGCACAGCTCAATTTCTGAACAGGGTGAAACTACCGAAGGATGTATTAATAAAATCTATATCCCCTGGACATTTTCTCCTTTACCGTAGATAACCCTTAACCCATTGAGGGTAAGGCCCTCATTCTAGTTCTGGTTCGTATGCCTGTTATTGTGCTCGTCAATCCCCAAATCCCTCCCAACACGGGCAATATCGCCCGCACCTGTGCCGCTACAACCACGCCTCTGCACCTGGTTGGCCCCCTCGGGTTTGACCTCAGCGATCGCGCCCTCAAGCGGGCGGGCCTAGACTACTGGCCTCAGGTTGACCTCACGCTGCACCCCGACTGGGAAACTTTTCACGCTCAGCAGCGTCTAACGGGAGGGCGAACCATTGGCTTTAGTACCTCTGGGCAATGTAGCTATACAGATATGGTCTATCGTCCTGACGACTGGCTGCTCTTTGGCAGCGAAACCGAGGGGCTGCCCAAGCATATCCTGGCTAGCTGCGATGAAACCGCCGTTATTCCTATGGATCGCAGTATCGTGCGGAGCCTGAACCTGTCGGTGAGTGCCGCTGTTGCCCTGTTTGAGGCTTTGCGTCAGTTGCGCGCCGCCCCCCCTGACTCTGCCCTGCTCTGAAAAGGCTCCGCGGCTGGGCTTGCTTTTGCCAACGCGATCGCCATCCTGTCTCCCCCTGCTCCAACCAAGCCAATGCCTTCAGCGATATTTGAGGCAGGTTTCGCCCGTGGTTAGCAGTGTTCAATAGCCATGAAGCTATGGAATAGCCTCGCTTAATGCCGCTGAAGGTGCAGTCTCAACCCTGCTTATAGCGGTGATTTTTAAGGTTTATCTGGCAAAATTAGGCTCCATTTAACGACATACTGCCCAAAAAAAAGCCTCAAAAAATAAGTGGTTGTCGAGGATACAAATTTGGGGCAACCAAGATAAGAAATTTATATGGCTTAGCTGGCATACCCCCGTTTGGGGTTTTGTCCTGGCCTGTAAGACCTTGCCAAAGCACTTGCCTGATACCTCGACTGGCCTGTAAACCAAGACTTTTCATGCCCTTTAGCGGCAATTTATCTTTGACCCAAGCAGGGTTGTGCCCGATGTATTTTCTCGGTCAGGGGCATAGTAATACCCTTGCCAAATACTTTTTTTTAGGGTTAAACGTTTATGTTGTGCACGTGAAGTTCCCGGTCACGAGCCTAGTATTCAGGGAAGTGACAGAGAATGCCCGGGTATTGATTTTCGTGTTAAGTCATGTAAACTTGCCTAGGTTGCCAAAGCGGGTTATTGTTACCAAGCCAAGGCGTAAATCTGTCGATCCGTTGTTGTTCTTCTGCTAGCGGCTTGCCTTACAGTTCCTGTGAAGGCGGAGTTTTTACCCCTCGGTGTATTCTCTGTCGACTGACTGATGAGGCGTTCTACAAGCTGTTAAGCGCTGGTTTACAGGAGGTCGTTCCTTGAAACGCGTAGTTCCCAAAGAGTCTGAAGTTGATTGTCTACCTTCTAGTTTGAGTGGCACTCAATCGGAGACTTTAGGAGGTTATCGTCGAGTGCAAACTTCGGCAGCCATGCTGGGCTTGGCCCTATCGTTTGGAGCGTCTGCTCCATTGCTCACCGAACCCGAGCTAGCCTTAGCTGCTGACGGCTCTCACCTGACCGTATTGCCCGCTGCCAATCGTGAGCAGGGCCAGGCGCCTGAACTGGTACCAGCCCAAGCGACTAATTCGTCGACTTATCACAAGGTTGAGCCTGGAGAGAGCCTCTGGAAAATTGCGGCTCAGCACGAGGCCGATGTTCAAGCTATTAAGGCCGTCAATGGCATCGCCGCCGATGACACGCTGCGAGTTGGGCAGGTTATTCGAGTGCCATCCGTGGGCATGGAT
>PYEQ01000782.1 GCA_003017785.1 filamentous cyanobacterium CCP5
CGCTACTATGTTGAAGTAGAAACGCGCACCTACACCGATACCCCGGATGCGGGCGAACTGCTGGTGGGCATTCCGGATGCGGTGGTGCTGTCCCGACAGCAAGCAGCGGCAGAACCTGACGAGGCGGTTTCTAGGGAAGATGCCAATGTCGCTTTAGAACCTCGGCCCCAGCGGGTGAGGCTGCCCATGCCGATTGAGATTAAAGAACGCTATCTAGAAGTGCGGGAAGTGGGTAGCGATGCGGTGATTACCGTGGTGGAAGTGCTGTCCCCGAAAAACAAACGCCAGGGCAAAGGGCGTACTCTTTACGAAACCAGGCGCCAGTCGGTGCTGGCGAGCGCTTCCCACTTGGTCGAAATTGATCTGCTGCGGGGGGATCAGCCTCTCCCCGTCCAGGGGGCAGACCGCCTGGCTGACTACCGAATTCTGGTCAGCCGCGCCGAGAGCCGTCCCCAGGCCGATCTATATGCGGTGACGGTGCGATATGCGCTACCCACCTTTGCCCTACCGTTAAAGCGCCTGGATGAAGCCGTGGGCGTGAATCTTTCGGCTGTTTTTGCTGGGGTCTACGATCGCGCGGGCTATGACTTGCGCATCGACTATGCCCAGGCACCGCCACCGCCACCGTTTTCCCAGGACGACCAAGGGTGGATAGAAGCGTGATTGCAGCCCCATAGGAAACTTGCATAGCTCCTGCTTTGACGTCGCTGTACTCAGATCTAGAGAGATCTAACGCTGGCTCGATGTACATTGAGTTGAATTATCGTATGTGTGATCAGAAGTAAGTCACCAAAAAAAGGCGTCCTATGATCTCTACTTCTGTGCCGGCGGGAATTCACCATTGGGTACGCACCCTCTTGGCAGCAATTCAGCTGCCGCTGAACTACCAGCTGCAGTTCTGGGATACTAGCCAACTGCACAGTGAGGATGTCAAAAGCGAGTATCCGCCCCTGAAGGTGACGGTTCACCATCCGGGGGTGGTGCGCAGCCTGATTCTCCAGCGGGACCCCCTGGTGCTGGCGGATGCCTACCTAAACGGGTACCTGGACATTGACGGAGATGTGGAAGTCCTGGTGACTCTGTTTCGCAATCTACCGTCCCTACAGCTCAGCTGGCAGCAGAAGTCCCGGCTGTGGTTAGAAGCCCTCTCCCTACCCTCCCTGCCATTGGCCAAAGCGGCTGATGCCCGGGAGCGACAGGTGGCGGCGGGGCCCGATCGCGATCGCGAAGCGATTCAGCACCACTATGACGTGGGCAACGACTTCTATCGGCTGTGGCTCGACCCCCACCTGGTCTACACCTGCGCCCACTATGAGTCTCCAGAGATGCCCCTGGCGGAGGCCCAAACCGCCAAGCTCGATCTGATCTGCCGCAAGCTGCAGCTCCAGCCGGGGGAAACCCTGATCGATGTAGGCTGCGGCTGGGGAGCCCTGCTGCGGTGGGCGGTGAAGCACTACGGCGTGACCGGCTACGGCATCACCCTCAGCGCCGAACAGGTGGCCTTTAACCAAAAGCTGATTGACGAAGAGGGGTTGGGCGATCGCCTGCGGGTGGAGCTACGGCACTACTGCGACCTGCCGCCCCAGGCCCAGTACGACAAGCTGGTGGCGATCGGCATCATTGAGCATGTGGGCCGCAAGAACTATCCCCTCTATTTCCAGCGGATGCTGTCCTTGCTGAAGCCGGGGGGGCTGTTCCTCAACCACGGCATCACCGCCACCCACGAGGCCAACGGGCAGACCATTGGCGAACGGTTTATCAACCGCTATTTCTTCCCCAATGGGGATCTGGTGCGGCTGTCCACGATTTTGACGGCCATGGAGAACTGCGGCTGGGAGATTGCCGATGTGGATGCCTGGCGGCCCCACTACGCCATGACCCTGCGCCACTGGGATGAAAACTTTTGCCGCGCCTTCGACCAGGTCAGCGGGCTGATTGGCGATCGCCGCACCCTCTTCTGGCGGCTGTATTTCATCGGTTGTGCCCTGGCCTTTGAGCAAAACGCCATGGGGCTCTATCAGGTGCTGCTGCGCCGCCAGCAGGATCTGCCGTGGAATCTACCCCTGACCCGCCAAAACTGGGTGGTGTGAGCCATTCAAGACGCCCCAAATCGGAGCCGCCAGAGGGTAGCCAGGGGGCTGGTGTGTTCCATCTTGGCTTTGACGTATTGTCCCTGCTCTAAAATTTCGCTGGCTGCCATCACGCCGCTTTCCACGGCGGGAGCAATGCCTTCGGCCAAATCTACCGAGGCCAGGCCCGCAGAATCCCCGATTAAGAAGCAGTTGTCAGCCTTGACTTCGCCCTTGGGGCTATACAGGTAGTAGCCGTGGGAGGCGGGCTTGATCGACTGCCGGGTCTGGCTATCGA
>PYEQ01000783.1 GCA_003017785.1 filamentous cyanobacterium CCP5
GATCAATCCTGAGCTACACCCGCCATGGCAGTCAGAAACGGCCCAGCCGAGCGGCGTCAGGGGCATTATCCTGGAGACAATTCCTGATTGCCATCTGAGGCTACCTGGCCAGTATCATGATTGCGCCATCCCCGATTCGCCGTACCTTTGAGGTGCTCTGCTACCTGGGCGCTGCCCTGCTAACGGTAGGAGCCTGGCACGACTACCGGGTTGAGGCCCAGCGCCGGGCGGCTGGCCTGTTTGATCCGGGTATTTTCAGACGGAGCGCGAACCTGATCGAATTTGCGCCGGATTCTTTAGCCAATCGAGGCAGCCTGATCGTGATTCAGCTGAGTCAGCGGCGGGTGCAGCTGTACCGTCAAGACCGGGTTGTGGAGAGCTATCCCGTCGGCATCGGCCAGAATGACTGGCAGACCCCGGTAGGGGAATTTGTAGTGCAGAACATGCGCCGCGACCCCGTTTGGCAGCATCCGATTACGAAGGAAGCGATCGGCCCTGGGCCTGATAATCCCCTGGGCTCCCGCTGGATCGGCTTCTGGCAGGATGGCCGCCACTACATCGGCCTCCATGGCACCAACCAGGAAGACTCCATCGGCCGGGCCGTCTCCCACGGCTGCGTCCGCATGCGGGAGGAAGATATCCAAGCCCTGTTCGAACAGGTGAGCATCGGCACCCCAGTCGTAGTTGAACGGTAAAGATGGAAAGAGTGGGTTGAGTGACCGGATTTGAACCTTCAATACTAAAGACTTCACCCAAGAGGTTGCTTCGATAAGTGGAGTCATGATTCAAACTCCGTCTGAATTTATCCGGTCGGTACGATCTGTTTTGAATCATGACCTGGTTTAATCAGCCTGTATCTTTAGCTGACCTACGCTTAGCAAGCACTGTCTTGAGTGCTACAAACGCAGATTGTCCATGCCAGTCAATAGTTCAATTTCTAGTAAGCGGCTCCTGTGTATTAGCAATGGCCATGGGGAAGATGCGATCGCCCTGCGGATTCTCCAGGCTTTAGCCCAGCAAGCCCCAGAGATTGAGCTGGGGGCGATCGCCATGGTGGGCGAAGGGGCTGCCTATCGCCGGGCAGGAATTTCCCTGGTGGGACCGACCCAGACCCTGCCCTCGGGGGGATTTATCTATATGGACAGGCAGCAGCTGGCTAAGGACGTGGGCAGCGGGCTAGTGCAGCTGACCTGGCGGCAAATTCAGGCGGCGCGGGCCTGGGCTAACCAGGGGGGCGTGGTATTTGCCGTCGGAGATGTGGTTCCTCAGCTAGTGGCCTGGCTGAGCGGGGCTAATTATGGGGCGATCGCCACGGCCAAGTCCGAATACTGGCTGCGGGATGAGCTGGGACCGCTGCCGCACCGTCCCTGGTACGAAGGCTGGGCCGGATCGGTGTTTTTGCCCTGGGAGCGGTGGCTGCTGGGCCATCGGCGCTGCCGGGTAGCCTTTGTGCGGGATGGCATCACCGCCGATTGGCTGGTCAAAACCTTCCAAATTCCGGCGGTGGCGGCCAACCCGATGATGGACGGGCTGGAACCCGACGCCCAGCGATGCGAAGCGTTGAACTCGGCTCTGGGACACCCGGATCTGATCCTGGTGCTGCTGCCCGGTTCCAGGTCGCCAGAATGCCTGAACAACTGGCCGCCCATGCTGAGGGCGGTGGATGGCGTCCTGGATAGCCTGGCCGCAACATCGGTGGGGCTGCTGGCGGCGATCGCCCCTTCCCTACCCCTGGCAGACTTTCGGGCAGCCCTGACGTCCCAGGGCTGGGACCCTAAAGACGAGGGGTTCTGCAAGGCCAACGGCAGGCTGCTACTGGTGAACGATGGCTACGCCGAATGTTTGGATGTGGCCACGGCCGCGATCGCCACCGCTGGCACCGCTACGGAGCAGGTAGTCGGCCTCGGCAAGCCGGCCTTCACCTTCCCTGGCTCCGGTCCCCAGTTCACCCGTACTTTTGCCGAAACCCAGGGGCGGCTGCTCGGTCCGTCCGTGGTTCTGGTCGATCACCCGGCTGAGGTGGGGCCGGCCCTGGAAGCCTGCCTGCAAGACACGGAGCGGCTGCAGCAGATTAAGGTCAACGGTCGCCGCCGCCTGGGAGAACCCGGAGCCGCTGAGACCATCGCCACCCACCTACGGCAGCACCTGATTGCGCCGGGGATCTCCTAGGCGGTAAGGATCGCGATCCAGCCGCACCTCGGCGGCAAAGGGTTCAGGGGCCGCCGCCGTTCCCCAGTGGGCCTGAATGTCTTGGAGCAACTTGTCTTGCTTAGCCCGGAGATAGTCTAAATCCCAGCCCCGATTGATGATGGTGAACCACACCGGGCCGCGATCGCGGGTGGGCATAAATCCGGCCAGGGCGCTGAC
>PYEQ01000784.1 GCA_003017785.1 filamentous cyanobacterium CCP5
GATGAACGATCTGTCTCTTGGCTGGTTGCAAAATTAATTGATAAGTCTTTGCAAGAACGCCGAAAGCAGCGGAGTGTTTCGGAAGTAGTCAATATGCGCTGAAATCGTAGCCCCACTCGGCTAGGCGGTCGTAGATGCTGTACTCATGCACATTCGGAGCAATGGTGGCCGTGATGATAGAACCTATCATCACGCGCTGCACGTTCTCTATCATTCGAATGATGACCTGACCCCCCGCTCAATCATCCCGAATATCGGCGGCTTTTCCGTTTCGAGCGTGCCGCGTCCCCGCAGCCGTTTGAGCTTGCGCCTACGCCCCTGGTGCCCTTTTTTTGGAGCGCTTCTGGGTGCCCTTTATGACCTGCCGTCCCATAGACTTCATCGCCCTCGACCTCCCTAGACAGCTGTGCCTCTGGCTTGTTGTCCACGATGGCTGCCGCAGCTGCGTTGTCGTCTGATGGACATCGTCTTTGTTCAACTCCAACTCCTGGGCAATCTGCTGGTTCGACAGGTTTAACCCCGTCAAATACAATCACCCCAGCCATACCCGCAAAGGCTGGTGTCGTCGGCTAAAGACAGAGCTCGTCAAGTCGTCGAACTGGCGATGGCAGCGTTTGCAGCGGTAGCGCTGACGGTGAGGGTGGGCGTCACTTTCCCCGCTTGATGACCTCATCACAGCCGCACCTGGGGCAATCGACGATACCCTCAGGCCAGCGTTGAGCATAAACACTCTCAGGGCACTTGGCCTCTTCCAACAGATGGGTCAGGGTTAACGTAGCAACCGCGGAGATGCTCTTCGGTGGATCATCGTAGCGAAGGCTCAAACGGTCGGCAGCTCACCTCCCCAAAACACCTATTGAGCCTAAACGTGATTTAGACGTTTTCGATAGGTAATATGCTTGTGATCTTCTCAACCGCTCACCCCGATCGCTGAGGCACCAGCGCCAAAATTGCCTCAATCAGCTCAGCGACATCCATCGGCTTGGGCAGGTGCTTTTGAAACCCGGCTGCCAAAATTTTCTCGCGGTCTACCGTAGTGGTGTAGGAGGTCAGTGCGATTGCTGGAAGCACAGCTTCGCTGAACGCGGGAATTTCGCTGGCAGAGGTCATCTCTCGCAGGTGTTGCATCAGCATATAGCCATCCATGCCGGGCATGCCAATATCACTGACCAAAATGTCGGGCCGGGTTTTAGTCAGCGCCACAATCGCATCGGCGACAGAGGAGAAAGCCGTCACCTGAGCCCCAAAATGCTGTAGCGTTGCGGTAATTAAATTGCGGCTGTCGACATCATCTTCAACAATCATGACGTGAATATTGAGCAGGTCATGGCCATTCGTCAGTTGGGGGATAGGGAGCGGTTCTTCGACCGCGGCCAGCATCACCGGCAGCCGCACGGTAAAGTTAGCCCCCTGCCCTTCACCAAGACTTTCAGCGTGAATAGTGCCGCTGTGCATGTCGACAATTTGATGGGCGATCGCCAGCCCCAGCCCCAGCCCGCCAAAGTCTCGGGTGGTCGTGCTATCGGCCTGCCTGAAGCGATCGAAAACGTGAGGTAAAAACGCCGGGTCAATGCCTTTGCCGGTATCGCTAATGTGAATTTCTGCCCAGTTTTCAACGTAGTTTAGCCGCACGCTCACTCGGCCCCCCGCAGGGGTAAATTTCACCGCGTTGGACAGCAAATTCCAAACCACCTGCTTAAGCCGGTTGGGGTCACCTAAAACCTTAAAAGGAGCCGCATCTAGCTCAGTTTGAATCTGCACGCCCTTCGTTTCGCTCACGGAGCAGACGGTCTCCAGGGCATCGTCAATAATGGCAGTTAGCGAGGTGGGCAGGCTGTTTAAGATCAGCTTGCCGCGCAAAATGCGCGAGACATCCAGCAGGTCATCAATCAGCTGAGACTGCTGTCGGGCGTTACGCTCAATAGTTTCGAGGGCGTATTCGGTTTTGGCGGCGCTCAGTTGGGTGGTTCGCAGCAGCTTGGCCCAGCCCAAAATCGGGTTGAGGGGTGACCGGAGTTCGTGGGAGAGCACCGCCAGAAACTCATCTTTAATTCGGTTGGCGTTCTCGGCCGCTTCTCGGGCCACGCGCTCCTGTTCGAGCAGGCGGGCGCGCTGGTCTTCGAGCTGCTTTTTATCGTCTACATCGGTAATGGTGCCCACCCAGCGGTTGACCTCGCCGCTGCTGTCCTGTACGGGCAGCCCGCGGTTGATAAACCAGCGGTAGACGCCGTCGTGGCGACGAATGCGCTGCTCGATTTCAAACGCTTCCCCCTTTTCTAGGGCCTGTTGCCAAAGCACCATGACGCGCTCCTGCTCATCGGGATGTACCGTCTGCGTGCCCGCCGTGCCCAGGGCGGTCCCT
>PYEQ01000066.1 GCA_003017785.1 filamentous cyanobacterium CCP5
CCCCTCAGGCGATCCCCGGACGGACCTCTATCGCCATGGCCTGCACCGCATCGCCACAGAATATGGGGCCACCTGTCTGTACCTCTGGCTGATGGCCCACAGCACCGGGCCCCTTCAGCAGGTATTTGAACAGCTGCTAATCGATGAAATCAACCACATGGTCAAGTTTTGGGGATTTGGTCGCTGGGCCTATCCCCAGGCTGGATGGCTCACCGGGGCGAGGGTATTCGCCCAGGCCATGGTGCGAAAAATGCGCCAACCGGGTCTCCAGGGCAGTTTGGTGCATACCCTCCATCGCATGATGGGCGAACTGGGCTGGCGGAAATGGTCCCCGACGAATCGGCTAACGTTGATTTACAGCTTTGACCAGGTGATGGGGGCACTCTGGCGGTGGAATCAATCCTTAACGGCGGAGGAACTGCAGTCCCTATTCGGACCTCATCCCCAGGAGAGGCCTCTGACCTAGCATTTTCTCGATGTCCATTGCCCACCGCAGTCTTTAATACTCTATGAATTCTTCTCAACTGCCTGCAGATTTAGATCGCGATCGCCTGCCCAATCACGTGGCCGTAATTATGGATGGCAATGGCCGCTGGGCCAGCCAGCGGGGCATCCCCCGCATCGCTGGCCATCGCCAAGGGGCCAAAACCTTAAAAGCGTTGCTGCGCTGCTGCCAGCACTGGGGTATTGGCACTCTCACAGCCTATGCTTTTTCTACAGAAAACTGGCGGCGACCGGCGGCGGAGGTGAATTTTTTAATGCGGCTGTTTGAGCGCATGCTGCGGCAGGAACTAGCGGAAATGCGCCGAGAAAATGTCCAGCTGCATTTTTTGGGGAATACTACTGAGCTGCCGATCGCCCTCCAACAGCTGATGGCCGAGGCCGTGGATGCTACCGCTGGCTGTCAGGGGATTCGGTTTAATGTGGCAGTCAACTACGGCAGCCGGGCCGAACTGTCCTCGCTGATGCGGCAGCTCGCGACCCAGGCAGTGGAGGGGCAAATCAGTCCTGCTGACATCCAGCCAGCCCTGATTCAACAGTATCTAGAAGCCGCCCTTGGGTCAGATCCGGATTTGCTGATTCGCACCAGCGGCGAACGGCGGCTGAGCAACTATTTGCTGTGGCAGCTGGCCTACACCGAGCTGTATTTCACCGATATTCTCTGGCCGGACTTCGACCAAACGGCCCTTTACCATGCTCTGCGGGACTATCAGAGGCGCGATCGCCGATTTGGGGCCCTGCCAAGTCTACCCTTTGTAACTGCTTAGGCAGCTCCTTAGGCTTCGGGTGGGGGCTGAACCACGTCGAACAGGCTGGAGTAGTCCTCATCGCCATGGCCATTGGCCACCGTCTGCTGCACCAGAGCCTGCACTGAGGAGGCCACCTTGGGATTAATCCCAAGGGCAGCGGCAGCATCGACGAATAAACCCATGTCTTTGAGCAAGTGCTTGGCTGGAAAATTGGGATCGCTAAAGTCCCGTTTGATCATGCGCTTCAGTTTTTTATCAAAAGTGGGGGCAAACAGAGCGCTGCTGCGCAGCACCTGCATGAAATCATCCACCGAAATCCCTTCTTTCTGGATCAGGCTGAGGCTCTGGGCAAAGGCCGAGGTTAGCGTCCCGATTAGCTGATTCATGGCTAGTTTCAGGGTGGCAGCGCTGCCCACGGGCCCCACGTGGAGCGGGTCAGGGCCGAAGCAGGCGAGTAGAGACTTCCAGGTGGCAAACAGTTCTGGGGGGGCCCCTGCCATGACGATCAGCTTGCCGGACTTGGCTTCAGGAATGCTGCCGAGCACCGGTGCTTCCAGGTAGTTGGCGCCCTGATCGGCAAATTCCTGCTCTAGGGCGCGGCTGTCGGCAGGGGCGATCGTCCCCATTTGAATCAGGGTTTTGCCTTTCAGGGGGACCTCTGGTCCTAGCACGGAGCGGATCGCGGCGGCATCCGTTAGCATCAGCACCAGCACCTCTGCTTCCATGGCCACGGCAGCTGGACTGGCGCAGATGTTGGCCCCGGCCAGTTTCAAAGAATGGAGCTTCTCTGTTGTGCGATTGTAGGCCCACACTTTATGGCCTGAGGTGAGCAACCGCAGGGCCATGGGTGCTCCCATCAGTCCAGTGCCAATTACGCCAGTATTCACACCCTTTCCCCCTTAACAATGATGGTTTCCCCAGACTGGCCTAGGCGGTCAGCATCCAGGGCGATCGCGCCTGGCCGGGCAGCCAGTGGTCTAAAAATCGAGCCAGCCAGGTTTCTACAGCTTTACTGTATAGGCGATGCTGGTAAACCTGCAGCGATTGCGCCTGGGCTCCAGGCAGCAACAGCTGTTCTGCTCCCCGGGTGGTCCAGAGTTCGATCAACTCAGCGGTAATTTCTGGATGGAACTGGAGCCCAAAAGCGCGTTTTCCGTAGCGAAAGGCCTGGTTGACAAACAAATCTCCCTGGGCCAGTAGCTGGGCCCCGTTTGGGAGTTCGAAGCCTTCCTGATGCCAGTGGTAGACATGCATCGGCTGCTGAAATAAGCGATCATCCTCGGCCCTATAAAGCGGAAAGTAGCCAATTTCCCGCAGTCCTTCAGGGTGCGCCTCGACCGTTGCCCCCAGGGCCCTGGCGAGCAGCTGCGCCCCCAGGCAAATACCCAGCAGCGGCACGTCCGCTGCCAGTACCCGATCCATCCAGCGGAGTTCTTGATGAATAAACGGCAACGTCTGGTCGTCATTGGCGCTCATGGGGCCACCAAACACAATCACCCCGGCGTAGGTGCTGGGGTCGGGTAGCTCATCCCCAAGGGCGGGACAGCATTGCTGGAAACGGTAACCTCGGCTGGTTAAAATCTGGCCTACTAGGCCAGGGTCGGAGGTTTCTTGGTGAACAACGGCAAGAATAGAAGACACAAAAACTGCCTGGACTCAGCTATTTCTAATGTAGCGACTAAGGGGGAGTCCCGAACAACTCGGTGTCTAGCTCCCAGGGATTATCTAGTAGCCGCTACAGCCAGCCCCGCAGTCGATAGATCACAAACCCGATGTATTCCTTGAGGGCCCTAGTCAGATCTTGGAGGTTCTCACTTTGGGGAATCAGGGCCAGCAGTTGGCCAGCCAGGGTGGTCCGAGGCTCGTCAATTTCCTGTTCAGATATCAGAAAGTCCGTGGGAGCGGCGATCGCCTCAAACCCCTGCTTTTGAAATATGGCCAGGGATCGGGGCATGTGCATGGCCGAGGTGACCAGTAGAATGCGGCGGATCCCCCGGGACTCCAATAATTCCCGGACATTTACGGCGTTCTCATAGGTGTTCAGGGAGTCCGGATCTTGCCAAATTGCCTGGCTGGGAACCCCGAGGGCAGCGGCGATCGCGGCCATATCCCCCGATTCTGGCGGTCCGCCCCCCTGCCAGGGAATGCGACCGCCACTGAGCACCAGCAGGGGTGCTTTGCCCGCCTGATACAGTCGGACACCGTGGATGATCCGATCCCCACCTTCGGCCAGATCCACCCAGGGGCGGGGAGGAATGGCGGGTTTAACACCGCCCCCCAGCACAACAATCGCCTCGGCATTGGGCAGGGGCGTAGCCGGTAGATAACGCCATTCCAAAGACTTGACCACCTGGGTCGCTACCCAGCCATTGCTGCCGACCAGCAAAATCATCAGGGCCGCCGCCACCGCGATGGCCGTGCCTCTGCGTTTCTTTTGCCAGATCAAGATCAGGGCGATCGCCAGACAAATACAGCTCAGCCCCAAGGGATAAACAAACAGCGGCAGTAGCTTGGAGAGAAAGAGAACCATCGGCTGGACTTAAGACTCAGGCGTTAGGCTCGGTGTAGGGGCTTCTGGGTCGGACTCCCCAAAGTCCAAAGAACGCAGCAGCCACCATCCCCCCAGCATCCCTGCCAGGATGATCACCACTGCAACTCCCCAAACCCACAGGGGCGGACGGCGGCGGCTAGGGGCGGCCGAAACGGGACTATCTTCTAACCTCTGCTCGCCGTAAAGCAGGGCTTCAGCACTGGGCGTTAGGCTGCTTTGTAGGAGGTCGGCCTGGGTTGCTAGCTCCCTACCAGTAGGCTTTTGGCTAGTTTGAGCAAACATCAGCACGACCGAGCTGTTGTCATGACCGTTTTTTTGGTTAGCAAGCTGCAGCCAGGTGGCCACCGAGGCCTCTAAAGAAACAATGCTTTTGACCATCAAGCCAATGTAGTTGGCCCAGCCCTCTTCCACCCGGTTGTTGTCGCTGAGCCCATCGCTGCAGAGCAGCAACACACCGGTTTCAACCAAAATAAATCGCTGAATGTGGGGCTGGAGATGTTCCGCGCTGCGGGTACCCAGGGCCTGGGTCAACGCCCCTGCATCCGGACGTTCTTTGGCTAAAGGGAGGGGCTGTCGTCCGGAGCTGACCTCCCGTCCGGCGATGTCGTCGTCCACCGTCAGCAGGTGGCAGTAGTCCGGCGTAATCCAATAGGCTCGGCTATCGCCGACATGGGCAATGTAGACCTCCTCCACCTGGACCCAGCCTTGTTCTGTCTGTAGGGACTGAGGCACGACCACGGCCATCGCGATTGTAGTGCCCATGCGCTGGCGGCCAACCCGCCCCTGGGCATCGTTTTGATAGTTGATGACGTCATTGACGATCCGTAGCACTGCCTCAATTTGTTCGGTCACAATCGCCGGTGGCAGCAGCTCCGACTGGCTGAAGGCTTCGGATAAGAGACCTTTCAGCTGGAGCTGAAGGGACTGCACAGCCAGGTTGCTGGCCAAGTCGCCCCCGGAGTGGCCGCCGACCCCGTCACAGACGATCGCCAGCCGAGGAGACAGGTCTGGAGCAGCAGTCCCATCTGGGAAGCAGGCATCTTCGTTGCGGGGCAGATCGGGGCCGGCGTCGGTGCCACCGGCGGTTGTAATCCGTACCCGCAGGGAGGTCGCCTGCTGCAGCACCAGCTGGTTGAGGCGATCGCCAAAGGACTCGGCCTGGGCTGGATTATTGAGATCAACCAGCAAATCGAGCAGATGGGAGGGCCCTTCTGTGCCGGGGGGATACCACCAGCGCAGCCTGGGGCTTGCATCCTGGGCTAAGGGCTGCCAGGCGGCGGCCAGGTCTGACAGGGTTGGGGGCGTGGTGTCAAGGGCGAGTTCTCGCAGCCGCAGTCGCCACCCTTCAATGCGCAGATTGGGCAAATCGAGCAGGCTGGAAGCTACTCCTAGGGGCTGGAGAGCTGACCACAAGCTCCAAATCTGCCAGAGCCACTGACTTTGCTGGAGCGGCGAAGCATCGATCCAGAGGTCGGTGATGGCCGGAAATAGCTCCCCTGAACGGGGATGCAGCGGCGCATTCTCCAACAATAGAATGGAGTTAGCGGCAGATTGGCCAATCACCCCCTGTAATCCAGGGACATGCAGACGATGGGGATGAGCGGAAAGATAGGGCACCGCCGCCGCTGGAAGCTCGTCTGGGAAGGGAGGCCGCTTTTCTGGTTGGGTATCGATCCAGATGTGGGGAGCGACCACTCGATAGCGGCCCTCAATCAGCTGATTGGGAGATTTAGCGGCGACTCCTTCTCCGACGGCCCATAGGTATAGCTGCTGGCGAGTCGGCGAGGACTCAAGATCGCTCATAAATGCGCTAGCGGTGACTGCTCAATGGAACTAGAGCGCCGCTTTTCGGCCTCTAAAGTTAGATTAACCCTAGGCGGATCTGAATTTATCCGCGGGCATCCTGATTTTGAGACCTGTCTGTACGGAAATGCGGCAGCATGCCCTGAAGTTTACTGTAAATGCGGGTTGATGTGACATGACCATAGGTCTGCCTCTGTTTTGGCTCATTGTCGGCGTGGTGCTCTGTTTGATGGAGCTGCTGCTACCGACCGCCTTTGTTGAATCGGCCCTGGGTGTAAGTGCCTTTGCGGTCGCCTTGATCGCCCTGGTGCCAGGGGTGCCGTTTGGGATCCAGATCGGACTTTGGATGGTTTTCTCCCTGGCCTGTTTATTTTTGCTGCGCCGACTGGTGCCCCAGCGCACCCCCTATACCCTGGCTGATTCGACAGAGGCCCGCACGACCACCGAGATTCTGCCGGGTAAATCCGGTCGGGTGCTCTACGAGGGAAACTCCTGGTCGGCCCGCTGTGAGGATGAGACGGCCGCGATCGCCCCTGATCAGTCCGTGGTGGTGGTGGGTCGTCGGGGCAATACCCTGTACGTCATGCCCGAAAGCGCTCTCCGGTCTTGAACGGCTAATACCTGCGGCCTAAACCTTATCCAAGTCCAGAAGCGGAGTTTTCCCTAAGCAGAAACTACAGATCTCAAGCTTGACTGGGTATATGTGATTTACAAAGGATTTTGCTATGAACCTGTTCGGATTTTTAATTGCCCTGGTCTTCGGCGGTTCTATCGCTGCTAGCTCGGTCAAAATCGTTAATCAGAGCGATGAGGCCCTGGTAGAAACCTTAGGAAAATACAATGGCAAGAAGCTCAATCCGGGTCTAAATTTTCTGATTCCCTTTCTCGACAAGGTGGTGTTTAAGCAGACTATCCGGGAGCGGGTACTGGATATCCCGCCTCAGCAGTGTATTACCCGGGACAATGTTTCCATTAGCGTAGATGCGGTGGTGTACTGGCGCATTGTTGATATCGAGAAAGCCTACTATAAGGTCGAAAACCTCCAGGCGGCGATGGTCAATCTGGTGCTGACCCAGGTGCGGTCCGAGATGGGCAAGCTGGAGCTCGACGAAACCTTTACCGCCCGCTCTGAAATTAACGAGATCCTGCTGCGGGAGCTGGATATTTCTACCGACCCCTGGGGTGTGAAAGTGACCCGGGTCGAGCTGCGGGATATCGTGCCCTCCAAAGCTGTGCAGGACTCGATGGAGCTGCAGATGGCGGCGGAGCGCAAGAAGCGAGCAGCCGTGCTGACCTCTGAGGGAGAACGGGAATCCGCCGTCAACTCGGCTCGGGGACGGGCAGAATCCCAGGTGCTGGATGCGGAAGCCCGCCAGAAGGCCCATATTCTCGACGCCGAAGCAGAACAAAAGGCGATCGTCATGAAAGCCCAAGCGGAACGCCAAGAACAAATTCTCAAGGCCCAGGCCACCGCTGAGGCGGTTCAGGTACTCGCCAAAACCCTCCAGGCTGATCCCACCACTCGGGAAGCGCTCCAGTTCTTAATTGCCCAGGGCTATTTAGACATGGGCTTGCGCATTGGTAGCAGCAGTAGCAGCAAGGTAATGTTTATGGATCCGCGATCAATTCCGGCCACCTTAGAGGGCATGAAGGCGATCGTCGGTGATGGTGACGAAGCGATCGGCTGAACCATCGATAGCTCTCGAAACTCTTTCAAAACGCCATAAACCCACTAATCCAGCCAGTAGCGTGCTCAGCTACCGGCTGGATTAACAGTTTTAGGGAGGTTTGTGATGGATAGGCTAAGGATTAGCGGAACATGCTGCTGACTGAGCTTTCTTCATGGATGCGCCAGATGGCTTCGCCCAGCAGGTTGGCGACAGAAAGCACGGTGAGCTGATCGAAACGCTTCTCGGGCTCGATGGGAATTGTATTAGTGATGATCACTTCTTCGAACACTCCGCTGGATAGGCGCTCTACGGCGGGAGGTGAAAATACCGCATGGGTGGCACAGGCGTAAACCTGCCGGGCCCCTTCTTGCTTAAGCAGGCGAGCGCCTTCACAGATAGTGCCAGCGGTATCGATCATGTCGTCAACTAAGACGGCGGTTTTGCCCTTGACATCGCCGACCACGTTCATGACTTCGGCTACATTGTGGGCCTGACGACGCTTATCAATAATTGCCAGAGGCGCTTCGTTTAGCTTTTTAGCGAAGGCTCGAGCCCGGGCAACGCCCCCGACGTCGGGGGATACAACGACTAAGTCTTCTAGGTTCTTATTGGCAATGTAGTCGATCAGAACCGGTGAACCATAGACGTGATCGCAGGGAATATCGAAGTAGCCCTGGATCTGAGCGGAGTGTAAATCCATGGCTAGTACCCGGCTAGCTCCGGCATTGGTCATGATGTTGGCCACTAGCTTAGCCGTGATCGATTCTCGACCGGCGGTTTTGCGATCAGCCCGGGCGTAGCCGTAGTAGGGCAGGACGGCGGTGATCTGACGGGCAGAGGCACGCCGACAGGCGTCAATCATGATCAGTAGCTCTACCAGATGGTCATTAACTGGATAGCAGGTGGGCTGAAGTAGATAGACATCGCAGCCGCGAATGGATTCTTGAATCTGGATGTAAAGCTCGCCATCGGCGAACCGTTTGCGGACCATCGGACCCAGGTCTAGACCCAGATACCGGGAAACTTCATGGGCGAGCCCAGGATTGGCTGAACCTGAAAAGAGTTTGAGCCGGTTGTTTTCGCCCAGCTGGGGCAGAGCGGTTTGAAGGGTCAGAGTGGCGGAGCGGATCACGACGGGCCCTCGAGTATTCACCTAAGGAATCCTAGCATTCTTGCATCGGCATCTCTTCGACAAATCCACTCTAAAAACCCCTGGATATCGGTTAATAGGGGGCTCTCCGTCTGGAAATCTGACTACAGATTCTGTTTAGGACTGACTTTGCTGCCCGAGGGAGGCCAGGGGATGGCGATCGCCCTAGAGGATGCCACTGGCTTTAATGAGCTCCCATGCCTTGAAAAACCGGAGCCGCTGGAGGGCCGCTGCCCCTCGCAGTAGCTTGAGTTCTGGGATGTCAGGGGCGAGCTGCTCGGCTTGATCCAGGGCTGCATCGGCGGGTTCTGGCTGCCAGGAGTAAATATGGACAAAAGCCAGATACAGCCAGTGATAGGGGTTGTCGGGAGCCCCCTGGGTGAGCTGGGTGAGGGTGGCGATCGCATCGGCGGCATGCTGCTGCAGCACCTGGGCAATGACTCGGGTGTACAGCCATGGGGCTGCTTGGGGCTGATTGACGAGCCGCTGGGTCATGGCCAGTTCCGCCTGCACCAGATAATCCTGGATAGGGTCGTACTGATTAATCCGGCCGACGGTCGCGAAGATCGGATCAATATCTCCAGTGGCTAATCCCTGGCTAAGCTGGTGCAGCTGGCTGACGAGATCCGGCTCGGGTGTGGCATTGTTTAAATTATCCGCTGAAGCGGCGACTACCACCGTGGTTTCGGGAATCGACAAGGATTTAGCCGCCCCTGTCTGGCGGTTGACATACTCAGCCTGGAGGCGATAGCGACCCACCGGCGTTGCCTCTGGAACGATCATGGCTAGCCGTTCGACTACTTCAAAGCTTTGGTCATTCGGTGCCTCTGTTTGAAAACCAGTGTAAAGCTGACCCAGAGCAATCCCGTGATCATGGATCCAACTGGGTTGCTGTTCATTGGCATCGGCAAGGGGTAACCAGCTCAAAATTAGTAACCCATGCTGCAGGTCTGACCAGGAACCTTGAAGGATGTAGGTAATGGGTACCGTCCCTGGAGAAATGACCGTTGGAACCTCGATCGCAGTCATTGCCAGGTCTGACGAGCCACTCAAACCAGTGACTGTAATCGGGGCAGGTTGACGGTGATACAGCCCTAGCTGACTACCGTCGGGCAGATTCCAGGTGTTTTGGATGGCATAGTCAGAACTGAATTCTACCTGCTGCTGGACGACGGCCTTGGCTTCGTTGAGGCTATTTTGTGGCCCCTGGGGGCCGTCTTTGGCCAACACCCAGGTCAGCGAGCGGGCATCTAGGGGCGCAAAATCGCGATTAAACCCTACCTCACGACCAAATACGCGGAAATCCGCCAAAGCTCCATAAAAGTCCACGTTCATGGGATTGAGCTGGGGGATATTGGGTAGCACTCCAATGGTGGCGCGCTGATAGGGCGCGACAGCTAGGACCTGATCAATCACCTCCGGCTGCGGCCAGGGTTCCCCCAAATAAGGCGTTCGTCTGAGGTGCAGAGTTGGGATCTGGCCAACCGGTAAGGTGGTTCCGATCATCGTGACCACCATGATTGCGGTGAGGCCAATCCTTAGGAACCTCCCTGGCCATCCGCTCCACTGGGTAAGGCCTCGCACCAGCAGGACTAGGATGATGGGTACGCAGGGGACAATGTGGCGCGGGTCTTTGTTGTGTAGTAGCGAGAACAGGACATAGGTGCTGACGACCATGCTGAACAGCCAAAGGCCGTGGGGCAATACTGGCGAAGCGCTTGCATGGGACGTTTTGGTTTGTTTCTTGAGGGCAGGCACGGCCAATAGTAGCCATCCACCAATGCCGAGAATCACCAATGGATAAGTGATCATGCGGGGCAGCATGCGCAGATAGTAGCTCCAAACGGAAACTGGACTCTCTGGATTGAGTTCTGACGCTAGCCAGCCCGCATTGGAGTTGCCGCTGGTGGAGAGAATGGTCAGCCAGTTGGTCTGAATCCATGGGCCACAAATCAGCCAAGCGGCAGCGACGGCCAAACCCCATTGGATGACATGGTGCCAAACCGGAGTTTGGCGTGGACCCCGCCGTAGGGATGCGACAGCGACCCAAACCACTGGTCCCGCTAGGAAGAGAATGCCAGTGGGTTTGGCCAAGATCACCAGCCCTGCTGTGATGCCACAGGCAATTGCCCACAGCCAGCGGGCAGCTCCGGCGGTGCGCCATTTTGTCAAACAAGCAAACGCCGCGAGGACGGTGACTGTGAGGCCGTAATCCAGCAGATAGTCCGTGCGCAGAATAACCAGGACTGGCACTAACAGGCACAGTCCCGCTGCCCATAACCCAGTCGCCCGATCAAAGCCCCGCCCCAGGCTGTAGATCAGCAGCAGTAAAGCCGCAGTCCATAGGCTGTTGACCATCACGGCCTGATCAAATCCGTGCCCTAATACGGTCAGTACGGGCACGGTGACTAAATAAACCAGCGGCGCTCGATAGCTGGGAGACAGCAACCAGAGCTGCTGCCACCAATCTGACTCCATCCAATGGGGCTGCTGCAGGAGGCGCCAGTAGTTGAGGGCGCGGGTTAGATGCTCCCCTTGGTCCCAAGCGGGGGGGGCATGGTCAATGAAGAGCCAGACGCCGTCGAAAATTGTTGCACTGGCCCAAAGCAGTAGGAGCAGGCCGAAATCTCGTAACGGCAATAGGGCTTGATTGCCCTGGGAGGAAACTGCTTCAGAGGGAGCTTGCATGGAGCCAACCGATCAACACCGCAATGGCTAGGTTAGCGGTAAATGGCGGCCCTACTGCCCTTCTCCCCAGGGACAGGTCTGATTGGCGAAGTCACACTGATAGATATACTGTTCCTGCCAGCCAAGGGGAATCTCCAGCAGGTCGCGGCTGCCGGTAATGCCTTGGGAGATAAACAGCAACAGGGCGATCGAGTTGAGGGCGACGTGGGTGAGTCGCCAGGATTTAGATCGATAGATTTCTGGCAGGATGGCTAGGGAAAAAACCATTAACAGGGCAGCGGCCATGCCAATGTAGTAATGGGAGATGTACCACTCGTTGGTGCGGCGAAAGACGCCGTCTTGGGCCCCTAGCACGACCAGACCGATTCCCGTGAGAGTGGCAAACACGGCCCGCCAAGATTTTTGCTGAGCCAGATAGAGAAAAACCAGCGCCGCAATCGTCAAAGCAAACATTAGGCCGATGAAAACAACCTGAGTTGGATTGCTGCTCCAGACGCCATTGCGCACAATATTCTTGATCACTGGGTGGGCGATGCCCAACAGGGCAATGCCTACAACTGAGGCGCTTAGGACTTTGCCGACTTTGACATGTTCTTGGCCAACAACGGGGGGGATTTTGGTTTTTTCTTTCGCTGCTGCCTTGAGACGTCGCTGCCGGGTCTGGAATGCAAAATATGCCGTGATTCCTACCAGGGGTAGCACGTACACGATCGCTAGCATCGGATGGATGAGGCGGAGAAGATCTGCGGTTGGCAACATGACAGATAAAAGGGCGAGTTTTAACAATCTTAGAGAGTTCGGGCTGAGACTTCCGTTTTTCAGCTGACAAACCTTGAGGCTGTTTCACTAGAACAGGCTCTACCCTACCGCCATTATTTGGCTGGCAAATGAAAATTTCCCAAAAAGCATCGAAAAAGCTGCCCCATCTATTCAGGAATTGCTCACATGGCCCTCATTTGATCTGGCTGGGGTTAGTTAGGGGCACGATCAGCGATCGCCATCATTCATAGGCAAACCAGAATTCAGGAGAAACTCAGGCTCCCATCATCTCCAGGTACTAGAAATATTTCTTAATAAACTTCGTTAGAGTGAAATTGACTGGCTGTAGAAGCTCCCACTGGCCGGCCTGGTCAACCGATTGAGACTGTCGCCCGTATCAACTCTAGCCAGCAAGATTGCCTGCACTGCCTGCGTAGAGCAGCTAGCCGCTGACCTTTTAATCCATAAATGCCATGACTACTGCCCCCAAAATCTCTCCCAGGCTCTCGACCCAATGCCGGCAAAAGACTACGGGGCTTCCACGCTGGTCTGTTTTGGGCCTTCTGGGCGGGCTAGCCTGCCTGACAACCCTGATTGTGGCTGGTGTCGTCGGCCAGAATTATCTCAAGACTGCCTTGGAGGCGGCCCAGCAGCTCCAGCTAAATCCGCCGGTTTGGGCCCAAGCCCCCGCGGGTGCTTCCCATTATTTGCTCACCCCG